>NZ_JARBCJ010000131.1:0-9998 GCF_028803055.1 Mumia sp. | reverse complement strand
CCCAGAGAAGCAATCGATCGTGACTCGCGTGTAGCTATCGGCCACCCCGGGCTCGGTGCCGTGAACCATCTGATGTGGTCGGTAGGTGAGCACCCGAACGTTCCGGTCCTCGACAGGGATCTTGAATGCAACCACGAGGGCGTCATGCACTGCGTCCATCAACGCCACCTCCTGAGCATCCGTGTACTCACGTCTGACTTCGATCAACGAGCTCGGCATGCGTTCGATCCAAGCACAGTGGAAGTCGTAGGGATCCCGGCGCGGGCAGTGGAGCGGTTGGCTGCTCGTTGATTCATCTGATGAAGTACGCAGACAGCGGATTGCAGATTGACATAATGTCGCTTATCGGCGCACTGTCGGGAGTGCGTGGTTAGGCGCGAGAGCGGCGTTCGCTGCATCGTAGGGTTGCCCGCATGCTCACCATCGTCCCGTACGCGGAGGCGCACCGCGAGGCGCTTCTCGACCTGGCTATCCGGGCTTGGGAGCCTGTCTTTCCGCTGATGCAGTCGGCCGTCTCTCCGTTCGTCTACGACGCGTTCTATCCGGATGGCTGGCGCGCCCGCCAGTACGCAGACCTCGAGGAAGTGCTGGCCCACGAGTCGGAGAGCGTCGACGTCGCGCTCGACGGATCCGATCCAGTCGGGTGGGTCTGCACGAAGATGCACCCCGAGGACAGCATGAGCGAGCTCTACGTCATCGCCGTCGATCCATCTCGTCAGCGTGAAGGCATCGCGCGGGCGCTCATGGATCGGTCGTTTGAGCGGGGACGCGAGGCCGGGATGCTGATGGTGATGGTGGAGACCGGCGATGATCCCGGCCACGCCCCTGCACGGGCCGCCTACGAGACTGCGGGTTTCGAGCGCTGGCCGGTAGCCCGGTACTTCAAAGACCTGTCGAGCTGACCGTCTAAGCGGTGACGATCAGGTCGACGACCTCGCCTGGACTGCCGTCGGTCAGGAGTGAGACGACGACGCCGGCAACATCCGCCGGCGGGATGAGCGGTCCGACGTCATGCTGCTGCTCGGGCGACAGCGCAGCCCACTCACGGTGAGCGCGCTCGAGGCCGATCCACCCCGGGACGACCGCCATGACGCGCACGTCGGTGCGCGCGGAGAGGCTGGTGGTGAATCGTCGGATGCCGGCCTTCGCCGCGGCGTACTCAGGTGACCCGTAGGCGTCGTCACCGATCCCTCCGCTGGAGCCGATCGTGACCACCGCGCCACCGCCCGTCGTGAGCCTGGGCCACAACCGTTGCGTGAGCAGCATGGGGGCGAGGAGGTTCAGGGTGACCGCCGACAGCCACGCGTCCGGGTCCGCGTCGGGATATTGATGGCCCGGAAGCCAGCCGCCCGCGTTGTTCACCAGCCCGCCCAGGTCTGATCGCCCGGTCAGCTCGTCAGCCGCCGCGTGGATGCCGTCCAGCGTGGACAGGTCGGCCACGACCGCCGACACCGTCGCTCGACTCCCCTGCCCGCCGAGCTCATCGACCGCAGCATCCAGGCCGTCGGAGTCCCGATCGAGAAGGATGACCGGACGGCCCCGGGTGAGCAGCTCGACCGCGATGTGCCGGCCCAAGCCCGACGCGGCACCGGTGACCGCGACAGCACGTCCGTCCATGTCGATGATCCTGCCTGCTACTACTGACATCCAGCGCCTAGGCTGCCGTGCGTGGAGACACGCTATCGGGTGCGCCCAGCAGTGAGCGACGACGATCTCTCGAGCGTGCTCGGAGTCCTCGCAGAGAACGAGGCACTGGCTCCGGTGCCGGCGCCTCCATCCGCGGCGCCCGAGGCATCACCTCGCCAGAGCACGACGTGGGCCCGTATTCAGCACACGTCGGACGTGACGGTCTACCTCGCGGAGTGCCACAGTGGCGCCGTCGGAACCGCGTGCCTGTCTCTGCTGCCCAACCTCACCTATGACTGCCGGCCCACCGCCTTCATCGAGGCGGTGGTCGTGACGTACGCGCACAGGCGTCGAGGAGTGGCGAGTCTCCTTCTGCAGACCCTGTTGCGAGACGCTGGAGCCGCCGGGGCCTACAAGGTGCAGCTGCTCACCCACAAACGGCATGCCTCCGACGGCGCCCACGACCTGTATCGCAGTCTTGGCTTCCAGGCCGAGGCCGAGGGCTTCCGGTTGTATCTCGAGTGACGGCCAGTCGGCCTCAGACAGGGGGACCTGAGTCGAACACCGACCAGCAGATCTGATTGCGGAGCCGCTGATCATCAAGGACGAGGTCACGGATCGCCTCGGGAAGCTGTTCGCGCTGCCACCGGCACTCCATCCGTCCGGCGTCCTGGGCGGCGGCGGGCGCGGCAGCGCGCGCCGCCTTGATCGCGTACGCCGCAGCGCCGAGCTCGTGGGCGGCGACGTGCGCAGTCACCGCCGCCTGACCCGCGGCAAAGGCGGCGTGTCGTGCCGCACCACGCAGGTCTCGTGCCGCCGCCATGGCGTGCCCGCCCGCGGCGCGGGACTCGGACATGCGGATCTCGCCTCTCCCCCACGCTCGTACCTGCTCGATCGCGAAGCGCGGCCGCGGGTCCCCAGGCTGGACCGACTCGAAGAGGTGGAGCACGTGCTCCGCGCACGCAGCGGCCCAGAGCGCCAGGAGCCGGTGATCGGAGTCGGTCAGCGTCCCTCCCCGGCGGGTCGTGATGAACCGGTCGTCACGCACCTTCGGCAAGATCACAGCCTGCGCCCCTCCCGCCCGTGGCCTGAACAGCAGAAGAGAGCACCCACCGGTGCCCTCATGTTCGATCTATAACGGACGTGGAGGCTTGCCGCAAGACCCCGCAGGTCTCAGAATCGTCGGCGTGACCGACCTGTCCCTAGTCTTATGGTTCCGGTCAAATGGCGAGGAAAACATCCAGACCTGCACGATCCCGCGATGACGATCACACCCGTTCGCAGAACCGAGGCGCCTCGCGTTCGCAGAAGTGCATGCCGAGGCCGTTGAAGGTCCGGTGCAAGCGACCCGCGCTGGTGTAGTGGACGTGGTAGCCGAGGGCCTGGACGCTCTCAGCAGCAGGCTTGCGCAGCTCCACGATCAGATTGGGAGACGACCCGTCCGACACGCACTCGTGCGTCAAGGTCCGTGTCACGGATCTGCCCTCGAGCGCTTCGGCGAACGTGGAGCGCTCGTTCTCGATCCCCGAGGTCGTCGCCTCTCCGATCACGACCGAATCCACGAGACCGAAGTCGGTCACTCTGAACCCGTTGAGCGGACGATAGGGAACGACGGACACGAGCTCGACCGAGCCTTCGTCGTCCAAGCAGACCGGTCCGAGATCCATCGTCAATGTCGCCGGGCCGGCCACGGGGCTCGATAGCGCGACGCCTGCGGTGCTCTCGTCGAACCCGTGATCCTCGATCCGCGGCCCGGCGTTGACCAACGTGTGAACGCCGACGCCGATCGCGGCGAACCCCGCCGCCGCTGACAGACCGAGCACTGCGATCTGCCGGGAGAGGTGGCGCCGCCTCGACGGAAGGCGATCAGGTCCGGCGTCACTCTCGGCGGGCATTCGCGGAGGGTAGCAGCGCGCACGGACGCCGCGCCGACGAACGTGTCAGTCCAGGCAGAACTCGTTGCCCTCGGGATCGGTCATCACGATGTGTCCCGCGCCCATCGGCGGTGAGGGCTCGTAGCGACCCACCCTCGTCGCCCCGAGCGACACCAGGCGCTCGCACTCCGCCTCCAACGCCTCCATGCGCTCGACTCCCTGGAGGCCAGGCGCAGCGCGCACGTCGAGGTGGACGCGATTTTTGGCGACCTTGTCCTCCGGCACCTGCTGGAAGAAGATGCGTGGGCCCTTGCCCTCCGGGTCTTCGATGGCCGATCGTGAGTTGAACTGCTCCCGCGGCATGCCCAGCCGCTCGAGGAACTCGTCCCAGGCAGCGAGCGGGTCGTCTCCCTCGGAGAGCTCGACCCCCGGCGGGCCTGGGTGCACGTATCCCAGCGCGTCGCGCCAGAACGTCGACAGTGCTCGGGGGTCGCGGGCGTCGAAGGTGACCTGGATCTGGCGGCTCATGGCGTTGGCTCCGTTCGTCTCCGTCTCCTTGCCGACACCCTCCCACCGAACGCCGACAGAATCATCCCCAGACGTCGCCCCGAGCGCTGTCAGCCAGCACGATCGTGGTCACGACGTCCGTCACCGCCGGCGCCGCAGGCGTGGACCCGAAGCCGAACCGCACCGGAGGATCCACCGCCCCCATGGGTCCGAGGTCCTCGCCCGCCCAGGAGGTGCGTACGGCGTCGAGACGGTGCACGTCCGTCGCGCCGTAGTACTCCCGTCTGCCCGACCCCGCGCTCCCCCGCGTCCGTACGCCCTGCAGAAGGAGCCGCGCGACCGGATCCGTAACCCTTGTCGCGCTCACCGAGGTGGCCACCCGAGGCGGGACCAGCCGCAGCAGGCGGCCGAGCGTGGTCCGGCCTCCGATGGTGAGCTCCGCGACGAGCGGGCCGGCAGAGATCCGCCACCGATGTCCACCCGGTGGCGCGTCGGCGACGACCACGGGGACGACCTCGACCCTGTCGAACTGGTAGGTGGAGGCGACCAGCCGCGCGATCTCCTCCGACGGCGCGAGCAGAGACCGCTCCCCGCTGGGACGTTCGAGCATCACGTCCGCGAAGGATCCGTACGGCGAGACATCCCATCGCCCGACGACGAACCGCGTCCCCGAAGCCGTGCCCCAACCGGCGATACGACCGGCGAACCGCAGCGTGGTGCCCACTCAGGAAACCCTAGGCCGAGGACGAGGCGCTCTTGCCGAGGCTATCGAATAACGATAGGTTAGCATCGTCTTTCGATAGAGGAGAAGCCGATGGGACAGTTCGCCGTTCTCGCGTTGCGGATCGTCATCGTGATCGGGCTGGTCGGCTCGGTCTTCATCCAAGCGGTGATGGTGCCGCTGCTCGCCGCAGATCTCGACGACGCTCCGACCGCGGTGCGCGTCCCGTTCGTCCTCATCGTGCTGCTGGGCGTCACCACTACGCAGGTCACGATGCTCTGTGTGTGGCGCCTGCTGACGATGGTGCGTCGCGGCACCGTCTTCTCGCACTCGGCGTTCCGCTATGTCGACGTCGTGATCGGTGCGATCGCCGTCGCGTCGGCTCTGACCTATGCCCTAGGAGTCGTGCTCGCCCCCGGAGAAGCAGTCGCCCCCGGCGTCGTCCTGCTGATCGGCGGGCTCGGGACGATGATCGCGGGAGTCGCTCTCCTGGTCCTCGTGCTGCGCATGCTTCTGGCGCAGGCGGTCGCGCGCGACACCGAGGCGCAGCATCTCCGTGCCGAGCTGGACGAGGTGATCTGATGCCGATCGTCGTCGACATCGACGTGATGCTGGCCAAGCGCAAGATGTCCGTGGGCGGCCTGGCAGAGAGGGTCGGCATCTCCCCCGCCAACCTGGCCGTCCTCAAGAACGGGCGCGCCAAAGCCGTACGGTTCACGACGCTCGCGGCCCTCTGCGAGGTGCTCGAGTGCCAGCCCGGCGACCTGCTGCGCTGGGAGCCCGACGATCCGTACGACGGGCGAGCAACCCTCGGCGAGGTCCACCCCCTGGCCCACGACTGACGCTAGCCTCCTCCCATGTCAGAGCTCACCGGAAAGCGCGTCCTCGTCACCGGATCCGCCCGCGGCATCGGTCGCGCCATCGCGGCGCTCGCGATCGAGCGCGGGGCACGGGTCGTCATCAGCGACGCGGACGCCGACGCCGCCGAGCAGACTCGCCGTGAGCTGGACGCCGCGGGTACGGCGAGCTGCGACGTCTCCGACGAGGCCGCCGTCGGTGCCGCGATCGCGGAGACCGTCGGCCTGCTGGGCGGGCTCGACGTGCTCGTCAACAACGCCGGCATCGAGGTGTCGAGTCCGCTCGTGACGCAGTCGACGGAGAGCTTCGACAGGATCTTCGCCGTCAACGTACGCGGGCCGTTCGTGGCCACGAAGGCGGCTGTCCCCCACCTCGTCGAGTCGGGCGGCAACATCGTCAACATCGCCTCTGTCGCCGGCCTCGGAGGCAGCCCGCTCCTGGGTTCGTACTGCGCGACCAAGGCGGCGCTCATCCAGCTCACCCGCGTCGCGGCCATCGAGCTCCGCGCCTCGGGGGTCAGAGTGAACGCCGTGTGCCCCGGCTTCGTCGACACGGAGATGGTCGATCGGCTGCGGCCTGACTTCGAGGACGCCACGCAGGTCCCGTTCGCCGACCTCGTCGGGGCGAAACAGGGACGGCTCGGGACGCCGGCCGACGTCGCCGAGGTCACCTGCTTCCTGGCCTCCGACCGCGCCGAGTGGATCACCGGAAGCCACTACGTCCTCGACGGCGGGCTCACGGCGAGCCTCGTGTAAGGCACGATCCCGCTAGCGTGGTGCGGCATGAGCGACTACCCCCAACTCCAGACCTCGGTCCTCGACTCGACGATCCCCCGTGAGCTCGCGGAGTTCTACCGCAACCTCCTGGGTCTCGACTACCGGGCCGGCGACGAGCCCGGTGCCGACGACGACGGTCAGCCGGACTGGCTGGTCCTGGTCGATGAGAGTGGCCACCGTGTGCTCTCCTTCCAGAAGGTCGAGAAGCTCACGCGGACGACCTGGCCCAAGGACGACGTCCCGATGCAGCTGCACCTGGACTTCACAGTCCCGGACGCCGCCGCGCTGCACCGCCACCGAGAGCGTGCCGAGGCGCTCGGCGCGGAGCTGATCCTCGACCGCAGCGACGATCCCGACGAGCCGTTGTTCGTGTTCGCCGACCTCTCGGGGCATCCGTTCTGCATCTTCGTCGCCTGAGGCTGCTTGGCGGTGCAAGGCGGGCGTGATGTGTCTAGCGTGAGGACATGCGTACACGTCGACTTGTCCTCGCGATCGCGCTCGCCGTGGGAGCAGCGGTCCTCTCCCCCGCCACGTCGGTGGCGACCGCCACACCCCGGGCGTTCCCGGCCGAGTTCCCGCTCCCTGACGGGTTCCAGCCCGAGGGCATCGCGATCGGTCCTGGACCGACCGCGTGGTTCGGCTCGCTCGCCGACGGCGACATCTACGAGGTGGATCTGCGGACCGGCAGGGGCGCGGTCATCAGCCAGGGACCGGGTACGGCCGCGGCCGGCCTCAAGTCGGATCGTCGAGGACGGTTGTACGTCGCCGGGGGTCCTTCCGGCACCGGCCGCATCGTGGACACCCGGACCGGTGCCACCCTCGCGTCGTACCCGTTCACGACGGGCGCCGGCTTCATCAACGACGTCGTCCTGACCAGGCGCACCGCCTGGTTCACCGACTCGCTGCAGCCGCAGCTGTACGGCGTGCCCCTCCGTCGCGGCGGGCGCCCGGCCGACCCGGACGACGTCGTGACGCTGCCGCTGTCCGGGGACTGGCAGCAGGGCACCGGCTTCGGCGCCAACGGGCTGACCGAGACCCCCGACGGCCGCGCCCTGCTCGTGGTGCTGTCCGAGCGCGGCGAGCTGCACCGCGTCGACACGAGGACGGGCCGGACGCGGATCGTCGACCTGGGTGGCTACGTCCTCACCAACGGCGACGGCATGCTCCTCCAAGGACGCACCCTGTACGTCGTCCAGAACCGGCTGAACACGATCGCGGTGTTCCGCCTCGACCGACGGGGCACGACCGGCCGCCTGGTCGACCAGATCACGAGCCCTCGCTTCGACGTCCCGACCACCGTGGCGGCGTTCGGACCGTGGCTCTATCTTCCTAACGCCCGGTTCGGGACTCCCCCGACCCCGCAGACCCCGTACTGGGTCACGCGGGTTCCCCGCACGCGCCGTTAGTCCGACCTCGACCGGGCGAGTTTCTTGCACGGTGATCGGAACTCTGTCATTGTGTACCGAACCTAGTGACTTACCTAATCTCGTGGGGACACAATGCGCACTCTTGTACTGCTCTCGCTCGTCGGGCTGGGCGCGCAGCTCGTGGACGGCAGCCTCGGCATGGCGTACGGGGTGACGTCGACGACGCTCCTCCTGGCGATCGGGACCAACCCCGCGGCCGCGTCGGCCACCGTGCACCTGGCCGAGATCGGCACGACGCTGGTCTCCGGTGCGGCGCACTGGAGGTTCGGCAACGTGGACTGGAAGGTCGTCGCCAAGATCGGCATCCCCGGCGCCATCGGCGCGTTCGCCGGTGCGACATTCCTCTCGAGCCTCTCCACCGAGGCAGCCGGGCCGCTGATGTCGGTGATCCTCCTGGCCCTCGGCCTGTACATCCTCGTACGGTTCACCGCGAAAGGGCTGCCCAAGGGCAACCTCGGCAAGCCTCTCCGCAAGCGGTTCCTCACACCCCTCGGCTTGTTCGCAGGATTTGTCGACGCCACCGGCGGGGGCGGCTGGGGGCCGGTCGGCACACCGGCGATCCTCGCCAGCGGACGCCTCGAGCCCCGCAAGACCATCGGCTCGATCGACACCAGCGAGTTCCTCGTGGCCATCGCCGCGAGCCTCGGATTCATCGTCGGCATCGGGTCGGCAGGCGTCGACTACACCTGGGCCCTGGCACTGCTCATCGGCGGCGCGATCGCCGCGCCGATCGCGGCGTGGCTGGTCCGCCACATCCCGCCGCGTGTCCTCGGGTCGCTGGTCGGCGGCCTGATCGTCCTCACCAACACCCGGACCCTGCTGACGAGCGACTGGATCGATGCCGCGGGGGGCCTGCGGTCGGTGGCGTACATCGTCATCGTCGCACTGTGGGTCTCGGCGGTCGTGTACTCGTTCAAGCGCCACCGCGCGGAGCGCGACCAGGAGCTGGCAGAGGCTGACGAGCCGAGCGAGAGCGCCTCGGTCGTCTGACCGGGCGCGGCGACTCTCCGCCGTGGTGGGATGTCGGCATGGCTCACCTCTATCAGGCAGAGATCCGCCCGACGAAGCTCGAGCTCCTCCGGCAGTGGGTGCCGACGCAACCGTGGGGTCGGTCGGCGGCAGACGGAGCGCTGGAACGCGTCGGCGCCTTCCGTTTCGACGATCCCGACGGCGAGGTCGGCATCGAGACGTTCCTCGTCCGCACACCGGGAGGTCCGCTCCTGCAGGTGCCGCTGACCTACCGGGCGTCCGCTCTCGAGGGTGCCGATGCGGCGTTGATCACCACCATGGACCACTCCGTCCTGGGCCGGCGGTGGGTGTACGACGGGTGCGGCGACCCCGTCTACGTGCAGGCGGCACTCGCGGCCATCCGTACGGGCGGTCGCCAGGCGGACGAGTTCGTCGAGACCGATGCCGGCCTCGTTCGGCGCGAGCCCACGACGTTCGTGACAGGCAGCGGCTCGCCCGGCACGCCGGTCCCCGAGGTGGTGGCGCCGGTGGCTCGCAGCGACGCCGAGCAGACAGTCGTCGACGCCGACCAGGCCTCGCTGGTGGTCCGCCGCGTGCTTGTCGGCGCAGACCTTCAGCGCGGGACACCGTCGCCGTACGCCCTGCTCGGTCGGTGGCCGGGTCAGGACGACGAGGTGGAGCTCGTCGCGGTCAGCCCTCGGCCAGCCGAGGCGGGAAGCCGCCCGTAGCGACCGGCCCCCACCGCTCGATCGAGATGCGGATGATCGACTTGCCCTGCTCGACCATCGCCCGACGGTACTCGTCCCAGTCAGGGTGCTCCCCGGAGATGGCCCGGTAGTACTCCACCAACGGCTCGACGGAGTCCGGGAGATCGATGACCTCTGCTGTGCCGTCCACCTGCACCCAGGCGTCGTTGAAGTCCGCCCCCAGCGACAGGACCGAGGCGGCGGGACGCCGCCGGAGGTTGGCGACCTTGGCGCGTTCGGGGTAGGTCGAGACGACCACCCTCCCGGCACCGTCGACTCCGTAGGTCACGGGACTCATCTGCGGAGACCCGTCTTTGCGGGTCGTGTGCAGCACGGCATGGCTGCGGCCGCGCAGGAACGCGAGCAGCGCCTCGCGGTCGACCGTGTCAGCGGTGGCGATGCGCCCAGGCACGACGTCAGCCCGCCACTGAGATGTTGACCATCAAGCCCACAGCGAACCGATCCTTCAGCAGGCCGATCGAGACGCCCCACGG
>NZ_JARBCJ010000130.1:0-10015 GCF_028803055.1 Mumia sp. | reverse complement strand
GACAGCGCCGTACCCGGATCCGAGGAGCACCCGCATGGCACGACGAAGCCGGTCCGACCGGGCCACCCGCCCGATCGCCCACGTGTCGCTCGTCGACCGTGTGACGAGCGAGCTGAGGGCGTCGATCCTCACGGGGGAGATCCAGCCCGGGTCGTCGGTGTCGATCGTCGAGCTCTGCGAGCTGTACGACGTGAGCCACATCCCCGTCCGCGAGGCACTGCGCCGCCTCGAGAGCGAGGGCATCGTCAGCCTGCGTCCCGGACGGTCCGCCCTCGTGGCAGCGCTGAGCCCGGAGGACCTGGCAGACATCTACCGCCTCCGCCGCCTGATCGAGGGCGACCTCGCGGTCAAGGCGGCCCGCAGCATGACCGAGGAACGCCTCGCCGACGCCGAGCAGGCCCTCGAGGAGTACGCCGCGATCGAGCGCGAGCCCGCGACTCTCGCGGCCGCCCACCACGCCTTCCACGAGACGCTCCTGCTCGATGTGATGGGCAACGTCGACAGGAACGTCCTCGAGCTCCTCTGGCACTCGGCCGACCGCTACCTGCACCTGCTCATGAAGGACCTCGACCACGCTCCCGAGACCAAGGAGCAGCGCATCGACGAGCACCGCGAGCTCCTCGAGCTCGCGCGAGACGGCAAGGCTGCCGCCTTCAAGAAGTCGTGGATCGCCCATCTCGACGCCAGTGAGCGGTCGCTGATGGCCGCTCTCGGCAGCCGCGACGTGGCCGACAGCGCCTGATCGACCCCGCCTGATCTGCCGCGCCCGATCTGGCGCCGGCGTCCTCGCTCAGGCTGACGCGCCGCTCACGCGGAGGCCTCAGCCAGGTCGTGCGGGCGGACGAGCGCGTCGGCCAGGGCCCACGGGCGACCGTCGACGACGTCGGTGCCGCGAGAGACGAAGCGGTTGACCGCTTGCTCGGGTCTCAACGTCGCGGTCGTCACCGAGCCGGCCGAGAAGACAGGCTCGGACCTGCTGATGACGCCGTCGAACTGCCATCCGCCGCTCCACAGGGTGAAGTCGGCCGACAGCGGGACGAGCATGCCCGCACCGTGCGTGCCCGGTCGGGAGGCGACAGCGAGATTGAGCCGGTTCTCGGCGGCCCGCTCGAGCAGCAGGAGATCAAGGTCGTGCGCGGCAGCCGTGGTGAACGGCACCGCGACCACGTCGGCATCCTGCAGTGCCGCGAGTCGGAAGGTCTCGGGATAGAGGGCGTCGTCGCCCACCACCACGGCCAGTCGGCCCCAGGGGAGGTCGATCACGTCGAGACCCTCGCTGAGCCTTGTCGCCCAGGCGGCGTGCCGCGCGCAGGTGTGCAGCTGCGGTTGCGAGTGCACCACGCCACCGGCACCCACCAAAAGGCCGACGTGCCGGTCGTCGTCGACGACCGAGGTGACGGCCAGCGTCGTCGTACCGGCGAGGGCGTCTCGGAGCGCCTCCGTGGTGAGCTGCGGAGACGCACCGGGAGTGGCCACACCGTGCGCCCACCCGGCGAGCTCGGGGAGGACCACCAGCTCGGCGCCGCCGGAGGCCGCCTCGCGGACGAGGGCGAGGACGTCGTCGCCCTCGCGCGGGGCCAGCACGGCGGCCTCGAGCGTCGCCCTCCCGGCGGGCGCGCGACGACCTCGCGGCGCCTCGACGATCGCGCCGTACAGCTCCGGCCGACGTGAGGCGAGGAGGTCGGTGCCGTCGGGCCGTCGCTTGTCGTCAGCCTCGGCGACGTCGATGTCGGCGATCACGACCGCCTCACCGGTCCGGGGCCCGCGAGCGACGACGGTCCCGTCGGGGGCCACGATCTGGCTCTCCCCCGCCCCGTGGAGCAGCTCGGTCGGCACGCCCACCGCGGTCGCGACCGCGTCGATGCTGTGCCCGGGCACCAGCGGACCGACCTTGTTGGCCGCGACCACCCACACCCGGTTCTCGACGGCGCGCACCGGGACGTGCAACGACGCCTCGTCGAGCGCGAAGGAGTTGAGACTGTTGAGCAGGATCTGCGCCCCGCCGACGGCGAGCATACGCGGCGTCTCGTTGATGACGCCGTCCATGCAGGAGTAGAGGCCGATCCGGCCGAGCGGTGTCTCGACGACCGGCGACGCCTCGGTGGCCGGGTCGAGGTGGTCACGCTCGCTCCCCATGAGGACCTGTTTGTCGCTGGTGGCGAGGACCGAACCGTCGGGCCCGAGGAGGACGTTGCTGCCGGTCGTCCGGCCGTCCTCCTGGGCGAGCGTGCAGTTGACGAGGAGATAGAGCTCGTGCTCGGCAGCGGTCGCGGCGAGAGTCCCGACGAAGGGGCCGTCCAGCGTCTGCGCCATCCGGCGCGCGTGGTCACGGTCGGCGTACCAGGAGACGTGATTGCCGAACTCCGGGAGCACGACGATCTGCGCGCCCTGGCCGGCGGCGGCCTCGACGAGGCGGACGGCACCGGCGAGATTGGCCTGGGTGTCCTCGGTCACGGCCAGCTGGATCGCGGCGACGCGTACGACTGTCATGCGTAAACCATATATCCTTCTACGATCGTCCCCTAGACTTTCACGAACCTGAATGCCGACGAGAGGACCCGGACGTGAGCGAGCCGAAAGAGCCGCCGGCGCTCGAGCAGGACGCGGTGCCTCCCCCGGCCGGCGCGAAGACCACTGTCCCGCTCGACGTGTTCGTGGGACGCCCCCCGGTCGACGTCGACCTGGCCCGTCCCGCTCCCTTCGGGTGGTGGCCGGCCATCGTGATCGCCCTCGTGGCGTTCATCGACCGCGTGGAGGTCAACCTCATCGCCGGCGCCCTGCCCGCCATCCAGGAGGAGTTCGGGTTCAGCGACACCATGGCCGGCGCCATCCCGACCGCAGCCGCCCTGGCCGGCGTCGTGCTCCTCCTCCCTGCCGGTCGGCTCGCGGACAAGGGTCGCCGGACGAGCATCGTCGCTCTCGTCGTGCTCGTCTGGGCGGTCTGCTCCGTGCTGAGCGGCCTCGCGACGACGTTCGCGCTGTTCTTCATGACGCGCATCATGCTCGGTGCCGCGGGTCAGCTCTACAACCCCCCGTCGTCCAGTCTCCTCGCCGACTTCTACCCGGGGACCTCCCGCGGGAAGGCATTCGGCCTGGAGCGGGCCGGCTACTACATGGGCCTCCCCATCGGCGTCGCCGTCGGTGGCGCGATCTCCGAGGCGCTCGACTGGCGGTCCGTGTTCTTCCTGGTCGCGGTCCCCGGGGTCCTCGTCGCGGCGCTCGTCCTCACGGTCCGCGAGCCGATCCGCGGGATCGGCGACCGCATCGACCGCCTCCGCGCCGCGACGGTGGCGGGCGCGGCTGCCGATCCCGACGGTGAGGCGCCGCCGCCGAGCCTCACGACCTCGATGTTCAGGGAGGCGCGCGCGGTCCTCGCCATCGCGTCGCTGCGGGGGATCACCATCAGCCTCGCGTTCCTCTACCTCGGTCTGGGAGGCCTCTTCTACTGGCTCCCGACGCTGCTCGAGCGCACCGAGGGACTGGCGAACGACTCCGCGGCGGCCATCACCGGAGGGATCGGCGGCGTCGGCATCGTGGTCGGCATCGTCCTCGGCAGCCGGATCGGCGACCGGCACCACGGCACGCGGTCGGGGTGGCGCATCCGCGTGAGCATGTGGTTCCTGCTCGTCGGCGCCGTGTCGATCACCGGCGTCGTCCTGCTCCCGGGCCTCGGGCTTCGGATCGCTCTCGTCGCGGTGGCGTGCGTGGGCTTCTCGGGAGCCATCCCGAACCTGACAGCCGCCTCCGCCGACGTCGTACCCGCCGAACGACGAGGCCTCGGTTTCGCCGTCGTGCAGTTCCTGCTCAGCCTCGGTGGCGCAGGCGGGCCGCTGCTCATCGGCGCCGTCTCCGACGCCACCGGATCGATCAACACCGCGTTCCTGGCGTTGGTGCCGCCGCTGTTCACCAGCGTCCTGATCCTGCGGTGGGCCGCTCGGACGTACGACAAGGACGCGGCACGAGCGCTGTCAGGACGCTGACACGACAGACGAGCCCCCCACCCGATGTCGGGTGGGGGGCTCGCGCTCGTTTCGGGACGTCGTCAGGCCCAGTGGCGGACGACCGCCGTGCCTTCACCCGAGGGAGCGGCTTCTCCGGCCGCGAGGTGCGCCCACCGTCCCAGCGCGGGCCAGTAGACATCGGCGTCCGTCGGGAAAGCGCCGAGGTCGGCGCCGTCACGCAGCTCCACCGATCCGGACAGCGCTCCTCCGCCAGGGCGTACGACGCCCGGCGCGAGGTCGGTGACGGCGATCGTTCCGGGCTCAGGGGCGACGCCCTCGACCCAGCCGCCGGCCGCCCCGCTGAACCAGACGAGCGCACGCGTCTCGTCCTCGACGCCCGTCTCGGAGCGGGTCGCACGCGGCTCCACGACGAGGATCTGCCCCGGACGGCACGTGCTGCCCGACATCGACAGCGCTCCCTCGAGCACCAGCATCTCCTCGCCGGCGGGCTGGTTGCCGGTCATGGCCCGTTGCCACCGTGCGGGGAAACGGACGAGGACGGTGCGGGAGGTGGCGTCGGCGGACTGGTGCAGCAGCACCATCTCCGCCTTCTGGTCGGCACCGGCAGGGGCGAAGCTCGCCCATTCCAGCGCATCGTCGAAGAGATCCTGCTCGATCACGGTACGGCTCCTTCTGAGGTGCGGGACAAGGATGGGGCGAGAAAGTGAGCGACCACGTCGCTCACCGCGACCACGTCCGCATACTTCGCGTCGAGGTCGAAGAGGTTGTGCTCGTGCACGTCCACGTCGCGGTCCCCACAGGCGTCGGCAGCGACGATCGGGCGGAAGCCGTGCTGGAGGGCGTCGACCGCCGTGGCGCGCACGCAGCCGCTGGTCGAGAACCCGACCACCACGACCGTGTCGACGCCCCACGCCGTCAGGGTGGAGGCCAGCGAGGTGCCGAAGAAGGCGGACGCGTACTGCTTGGACACGACGACCTCTCCCGGCAGCGGAGCCGGCTCGTCGGGGAACGCCGCCCACGGCGAGCCCGCCTCGAAGGCGGCGAGCGCCGGCACCTTGCGCCGGAACAGGCCGCCGTCGGCGCCGCCGGCCATCAGCCGTACCTCGGTGAAGACCACGGGGACACCGCCGGTCCGGGCCGCGTCGACGACCTGCGCTGCGGCCTCACGAGCCCGCTCGAAGCGGCCACCGCGATCGCTGAGCGGTGACTCCGGGTCGAGATAGGCGGTCACGACGTCGACCACGACCACAGCCGGACGCTCACCGAAGCCCAGGCGGCCGAGGAAGCCCGCCGCCGCGTAGTCGTCGCCGCGCTCCATCAGATGACGCCGGCCTCGGCAAGCGCCGCCCGCTCGTCGTCGGAGAGACCGAGCAGCGTGCCGTACACCTCGTCGTTGTGCTCGCCGAGCGACGGGCCCGTCCAACGGATGCTTCCGGGAGTGCCCGAGAGGCGCGGGACGACGTTGGGCATCGCGAGCGTGCCGAAGGTCGGGTCCGGGACACGGACCACGGCTTCACGCGCCGCGTAGTGCGGGTCCTTGAGCATGTCGGCGGCACGGAAGATGCGCCCTGCGGGGACACCGGCCTCGTGCAGCAGCACCAGCAGGGCGTCGGCGTCGTACTTCGCCGTCCAGTCGGCGATCCGGTTGTCGAGCTCCTCCTGGTGGGCCCCGCGCGCCCCGTGGGTCGCGTAGGACGGAAGCTCGGCGAGCTCCGGCTCCCCCATCGCCGCAGCCAGGCGTCGGAAGACGGTGTCCTGGTTGGCGGCGATGAGGATGGTGTGGCCGTCCGCGGTCGGATAGACGTTGCTGGGAGCGACGTTGGGCAGGATCGGACCGGTCCGCTCACGCTGGTAGCCGGCGACGTCCCACTCGGTCACCAGGCTCTCGGTCATCGCGAGCACGGCCTCGTAGATCGCGCTGTCGACGACTTGTCCCTCACCTGTCCGCTCCCGGTGCAGCAGCGCGGCGAGCGTCCCCACGGTCGCATGGGTCGCGGCGAGCGAGTCGCCGATCGAGAGCCCGGTCCGCGACGGCGGTCGGTCAGGCTCACCGGTGATGTAGCGAAGCCCACCCATCGCCTCACCGATGGACCCGTACCCGGCACGGCCGGCGTACGGGCCCGTCTGGCCGTAGCCGCTGACCCGGACGAGGACGATGCCGGGATTGCGCTCCTTGAGCCGGTCGTAGCCGAGGTTCCACCGCTCAAGCGTGCCGGGCCGGAAGTTCTCGAGGACGACGTCGGCGTGCTCGACGAGGCGCAGGAAGAGCTCTTGGCCCTCGGGTCGGCGGAGGTCGAGGGTGACCGAGCGCTTGTTGCGCGCCACGACGGGCCACCACAGCGAGTGGCCGTGCGGCTTCTCGCGGCCCCACTGGCGCATCGGATCACCGACACCCGGCGCCTCTACCTTGACCACGTCGGCGCCGAGGTCACCCATCAGCTGTCCGGCGAAGGGACCCGCGAGCAGCTGGCCCGCTTCTACGACACGCACCCCGGCGAGAGCGCCGGGCGTCTGCTCCATTGACATGGACAAGATCGTATATCAGATAGACTCCGACGCCCAGGGATCCCAGGAGGACGCGATGACAGCGAGCACCATGCCCCAGGCGGTCGAGATCGTCGAGGTCTCTCCCCGCGACGGTCTGCAGAACGAGGCCACGATCCTTCCCACGTCGGTGAAGGCCGAGCTGGTGCGCCGCAGCCTCGACGCCGGGGGGCGACGGATCGAGGTCACCGCCTTCGCCCGGCCCGACCGCGTCCCCCAGATGGCCGACGCCGAGGACCTCATGGCGGCGGTGCGCGACGACCCGCGACTGAGCGCGATCGGGCTGGTCCTGAACCGTCGTGGGCTGGACCGCGCCATCGCGGCGGGCTGCGACGAGGTCACCGTCGTCGTGGTCTCCTCCGAAGGCCTCGCCGTGCGCAACCAAGGCGTCGGGACGTACGACCAGGTGGCCGCGTGGCATGCCATCGCACCGGTCGCACGCGCCGCAGGACTACGGACGTCGGTGATCCTCGCCGCAGCGTTCGGCTGTCCCTTCGACGGCGAGGTCCCCACCAGCCGCGTGCGCGACGTTGCCGCCGCGGTCCTGGACGAGGCGCCGGACGAGCTGGCGGTCGCCGACACGATCGGCGTCGGGGTGCCGACCCAGGTGACCGAGCTCGTCTCCGCGCTCGGCGACCTCGCGCCCGACGTGCCGCTCCGGGCGCACTTCCACAACACCCGCAACACCGGCTACGCCAACGCGCTGGCCGCGGTGCAGGCCGGGGTCTCGGTCCTCGACGCCTCGGCCGGCGGGATCGGCGGATGCCCCTTCGCTCCGGGCGCGACCGGCAACGTGGCGACCGAGGACCTGCTCTATCTGCTCCACCGCTCCGGCTTCACCACCGGTGTCGACCCGACCCAGGTCGCCGAGACCGGCGCGTGGATCTCCGAGCAGCTCGGGCTCCCCCAGGCTCCTGCGCAGCTCGGCCGGGCCGGCTGGTTTCCCTCGCGGGGGCAGTGACCTGCGGCCGTACGGCTCAGGCGCCGTACGGCTCAGGCGGCCGTGGACCTCCGGGCGGCGCGGACCCGACGGGCCGCACCTCAGAAGAGGTCGCGGATCTCCTTGGGGATCTCCACGTCGCCGTCGGGCTGCGGGGTGCCACCAAAGCCGAACGCCGAGGCGCCGTCGGCCTTGGGCTTGGCCGCCTCGGCCTGCGCCGCGGCAGCGCGCTTCGCCGGGTTGCCGGAGACGCGCTTGCCCTTGCCCTTGCCCTTCTTGGCCTGCTGACGGGCACCCGCACGCTTGCCACCCATGCCGGGCATCCCGGGCATCCCGGGCATGCCGGGCATCCCCGGCATCCCGCCGCCCTTGGCCATCTGCTGCATCATCTTGCGGGCCTCGAAGAAGCGGTCGACGAGCTGGTTCACGTCGCTGACCTGGGTCCCGGAGCCACGTGAGATGCGCGAGCGGCGGGAGCCGTCGATGATCTTGGGGTTGTGGCGCTCCGCCGGCGTCATCGACTGGATGATCGCCTGGATCCGGTCGATCTCGCGCTCGTCGAAGTTGGCAAGCTGGTCCTTGAACTGGCCGGCGCCGGGCAGCATCCCGAGGATCTTGCTGAGCGACCCCATCTTGCGGACGGCCTGCATCTGCTGGAGGAAGTCGTCCAGCGTGAAGTCGCCGCTCTTGCCGGCGAGCTTTTCGGCGGCCTTCTGCGCTTGCTCGACATCGAAGGCCTTCTCAGCCTGCTCGATCAGCGTCATCATGTCGCCGAGATCGAGGATGCGCGAGGCCATCCGGTCGGGGTGGAACACGTCGAAGTCGGTGAGCTTCTCGCCGTTGGAGGCGAACATCACCGGGCGGCCGGTCATCTGCGCGATCGAGAGCGCCGCACCGCCGCGCGCGTCGCCGTCCAGCTTGGACAGCACGACGCCGGTGAAGTCGACCCCCTGGAGGAACGCCTCGGCGGTCCGCACGGCGTCCTGGCCGATCATCGCGTCGACGACGAAGAGCACCTCGTCGGGATCGGTGGCGTCACGGATCTCCGACGCCTGCTTCATCAGCTCCTCGTCGATGCCGAGGCGACCGGCGGTGTCGATGACGACCACGTCGTGCAGGGACTTGCGCGCCTCCGCGAGAGCGTCCTTGGCCACCTGGACGGGGTCGCCGACACCGTTGCCGGGCTGCGGGGCGTACACGTCGACCCCGGCCCGCTCGCCCACCACCTGCAGCTGCGTCACCGCGTTGGGGCGCTGGAGGTCGGCCGCCACCAGCATCGGCGAGTGACCCTGGCCCTTGAGGTAGAGGCCGAGCTTGCCCGCGAGCGTCGTCTTGCCGGCGCCCTGGAGGCCGGCCAGCATGATCACGGTCGGCGGGTTCTTGGCCAGCCTGAGCCGACGGGTCTCACCACCGAGGATGCCGACGAGCTCCTCGTTGACGATCTTGATGACCTGCTGGGCAGGGTTCAGCGCCTGGCTGACCTCAGCACCACGGGCGCGTTCCTTGACCCGGGCGACGAACTCCTTGACCACGGGCAGCGCGACGTCCGCCTCGAGCAGAGCCACCCGGATCTCTCGGGCGGTGGCATCGATGTCGGCCTCGGACAGCTTGCCCTTGCCGCGGAGGTTGCGGAAGGTGGTCTGCAGGCGGTTCTGGAGTGTGTCGAACAAGACAGCCGTTCCTCACAGGTGTCGTGACAGCCGCGACGTGCGGCGTGCGCGGGTTCCAGCCTAACGGCTGCCCCGAAGCGACCCTCCGCCCGTACGCCCGTCGCGTCGTCGGGGGCGGATGCGCCCGTCAGAGCGGAAGCCCTCGCAGCCGTTCGACCAGCGCGTCCGCCTGCTCCGTGCTCAGCGTGGCGCCCGCGCCGTCGACGACGTAGAAGACGTCTCGAGCCTGCGGCCCGAAGGTCGAGAGGTGGGCCGAGCGGATGCCGTAGCCCTCCTGGGTGATGGTCCGCGCGACGGCCCACACGAGGCCGCGCTGATCCTGAGCGCGCACCTCGACCACCGCCGAGGTCGACGAGTCGTGGTGGAGCATCACCTGAAGAGGCTCCGTCGGCCCCTCCCCCGACGGAGCGAGACGGTCGTCCAGCGACAGCTGACCCTCCAGCACCTGCCGGATCCGGCGGACGAGACGTGCCTCGTCCACGTCTCGACCGGCCACCTCCCAGATGCTGGTCGTCGTCCCGTCGCGCTCGACCAGCCGCGCCGACCGGATCTGCTGACCGGCGACGCTGAGGGCGCCGGCGAGATCGGCGAGCAACCCGTGACGGTCGGGTGCGGTGACCTGGACCAGCGATCCCTCGTGGTGCCCGGCGACGTCGACCAGGAACGGCGCGTCCCCCAGCACCCTCGACGGGACCGCGAGTCCCGCCGGCCAGCCCTCGTACGAGGGGTCGTCCAGCGCCGCGGCGTCGCCGAGCACGACCCGCACCTTCGCCGCGAGCCCTCGGATCAGCCCGGACCGCCACGCGGACCAGGCCTGCGGGCTCGTCGCGCGGGCGTCGGACTCGGTGAGCGCGAGGAGGAGGTCGAGACGGTCGGCGTCGCCGACGAGCGCGGCGACG
>NZ_JARBCJ010000012.1:0-33707 GCF_028803055.1 Mumia sp. | reverse complement strand
CGTCGAGCTCGCCCTGGTCCTCGACCTGGGACAGGAGGCGACGGACCCCGAGCCGGTCGAAGTACGTCGTCGAGCCGTCACCCTTCATCCGACGGCCGACGTCGACCGCCTTGCGGGCGCGGGCGTACGCGTCCGGGAACGCCTCCACCTCGGTCACCACGCGGCTGATGCCCGCGGAGAACGAGCGTCGCCCGCCGCCCGAGTCGCCGCGCACGGCCGCCAGCGCCTCCTCGACGACCTCGCTGATGCGGGCGTCGGGACGGTCGACCTTGTTGACGACGAGGACGACCGGCATCTTGGCGTGCAGCGCCTTGCGGAGCACGAAGCGCGTCTGCGGCAGGGGACCTTCGGACGCGTCGACGAGGAGCACCACGCCGTCGACCATGGAGAGCCCGCGCTCGACCTCGCCACCGAAGTCGGCGTGCCCCGGGGTGTCGATGATGTTGATCGTGACGCCGCCCTCGGGCGCGCCAGGGCCGGCGTACTGCACCGCGGTGTTCTTGGCGAGGATCGTGATGCCCTTCTCGCGCTCGAGGTCACCGGAGTCCATCGCGCGCTCTGCCAGCTGGTGGTGCTCGTCGAAGCTTCCCTGCTGCTGGAGCATCGCGTCGACGAGTGTGGTCTTGCCATGGTCGACGTGCGCGACGATGGCGACGTTGCGGAGGTCAGAGCGAATGGGCATGCGCTGGCGTTCGGTCCTTGCGTGGGAGAGGCGCCGGACAGTACGCACGGCGCGGAGCATCGTCCATCTTACCGAGAGGGGCACAACGGTCGCTCCATCCGGCCCGGTGTGACGTGGCTCTCGTGTTCGCTCTCCGCAAATTCCGATGACATCTGTCGGTGCCAGGGGTCACTGTGGACGGTGCGACACCGGGGGGTGCCGACCTGTCACGGAAGGCAGACCACATGACCGACACGCAGCGCTCGACCTCGCAGACGCCCGACTACCCGGAGAACATCGACGCCGCGGTCCTCAAGATCGCCGGAGTGGTGATCCTCGGGGTGATCATGTCGATCCTCGACATCACGGTGGTCAACGTCGCCCTGCCGACGTTCCAGCAAGAGTTCGGCTCGGCGGCCGACCCGCTCGCGTACTCGCACGTCGCGTGGACCGTCACTGCCTACACCCTCGCTCTGGCGACCGTGATCCCGCTGACCGGGTGGGCGGCCGACAGGTTCGGCACCAAGAGGCTCTTCATCGCCGCCATCGCCCTCTTCACCGCGGGCTCGGTGCTCTGCGCGGCTGCTCAGGACATCAACACCCTGATCGCCTTCCGGGTCCTCCAGGGCCTCGGCGGCGGCATGATCATGCCCCTCGGGATGACGATCCTGACCCGTGCCGCCGGCCCGCACCGCATGGGTCGGTTGATGGCGATCCTCGGCATCCCGATGCTCCTGGGTCCGATCCTCGGCCCCATCGTCGGCGGCTGGCTCATCGAGCACGCGAGCTGGCACTGGATCTTCTTGATCAACCTCCCGATCGGCGTGGCGACGCTCGTCTACGCGTGGTTCGCACTGCCGGGAGACCGGCCGGAGCCGTCGGAGTCGTTCGACTTCCTCGGCATGCTGCTGCTGTCGCCCGGGCTCGCGCTGTTCCTGTTCGGCGTCTCCTCGATCCCGGAGAAGGGGACGGTCGCCGACACGCGGGTCTGGATCCCGATGCTCGTCGGCGCGGCTCTCATGCTGGCCTTCGTCCGGCACTCGTTCCGCCCGAAGCACCCGCTGCTCGACCTCCGGCTGTTCAGACACCGCAACCTCACCATCTCGGTGATCGTGATGTTCCTGTTCGTGGCGGCGTTCTTCGGGAGCCTGCTGCTGGTCCCGACCTACTTCCAGCAGGTCCGCGGGGAGTCGACGCTCGACGCCGGTCTGCTGGTCGCGCCGCAGGGCATCGGCGCGATGCTCACGATGCCGATCGCCGGCCGGCTCGTCGACCGGATCCCGGTGGGGCGGATCGTCCCGTTCGGGTTCCTGGGGATCCTCGTCGGGCTGTTCCCCTTGACTCAGATCACCTCGGAGACCGCCTACTGGAAGATCATCGCGGCGCTGTTCGTGATGGGTCTCGGCATGGGCGCGACGATGATGCCGGTGTTCACCTCGGCCCTCAAGTCGCTCTCCCACCAGGAGGTCGCGCGCGGGACGACGCTCATCAACATCAACCAGCAGATCGCGAGCTCGGTCGGCGTCGCCGTGATGTCGGTCCTGCTGACGGCCTGGCTGCCGACACAGCGCATCTGGTACGCCGTGGTGGGCTCCTGGCAGAACCCGGAGATCATCCCGCAGCTGGGTGGTCAGGCCGCCGTGGACGCGGTCCTCGCCGACGCCGGTGAGGCATTCGCGCAGACCTTCTGGGTCGCCTGGGTGCTCTTGCTGCTCGCGGTGATCCCGGTGGCGTTCCTGCCACGGCGTCGTCCCGCGGAGACCCCGGTGGGCCCAGAGGGCGCGGAGACCCCCGCGGACTCGGCGGCGGTCAGCGAGGAGCCATCCGCAGGGCTCCGTCCATCCGAATGACCTCGCCGTTCAGATAGTCGTGCTCCACGATCATCGTCACCAGGTCGGCGAACTCCGACGGCCTCGCGAGCCGCTGCGGGAACGGCACGCCGGCGGCGAGACCGGCGCGGAACTCGTCCGACACGGTCGCGAGCATCGGGGTGTCGACGATGCCCGGGGCGACGGTGCAGACCCGGATCCCGTACTGCGCCAGGTCACGCGCGGCGGGCAACGTCAGCCCGACGATGCCGCCCTTGGACGCCGCGTACGCCGCCTGGCCGATCTGACCGTCGTACGCGGCGATCGACGCGGTGTTGACGATGACCCCGCGCTGGCCGTCCTCGTCGGCCTCCGTGGCCGCGATCGCCTCGGCGGCGACGGTCATCACGTTGAAGGAACCGACCAGGTTGACCTGGACGACCTTGGCGAAGAGGTCGAGGTCGTGCGGGCCGCGCTTGGAGAGGATCCGCGCCGAGGGGCCGATCCCTGCGCAGCTCACGACCGTCCGCAGCGGGGCGCCGCCGGAGGTCGCGGCGGTCACCGCGTTGCGAACCGAGGCGGGGTCGGTGACGTCGGTCTCGACGTACGTGACGCCCTCCACCGCAGGGGCCTTCTCGATGGAGCCCGCGAGGTCCAGGGCAAAGACCGTGGCGCCGCGCTCAGCGAGGGCAGCCACGGTGGCGGCACCGAGGCCCGAGGCTCCACCGGTGACGACGGCGGCGGTGTTGACGAGGTCCATGTCTCTCCTAGCGTGCGAGGTCGCGGCCGATGACGAGCCGCTGGATCTGGTTGGTCCCCTCGAAGATCTGCATGACTTTGACCTCGCGCATGTAGCGCTCGACGGGGAAGTCCTTGGTGTAGCCGGCGCCGCCGAGCACCTGGACGGCGTCGGTGGTCACCTTCATCGCGTTGTCGGTGGCGACGAGCTTCGCGATCGACGCCTGCGTGCGGAACGGGCGCCCAGCGTCCTTGAGCCTCGCTGCGGCGAGGTACGTCGCGCGGGCCGACTCGACGGCGGCCGCCATGTCGGCGAGGAGGAAGGCCAGGCCCTGGTGCTCGATGATCGGCTTGCCGAAGGTCTCGCGCTCTCGCGCGTACGCCAGCGCGACGTCGAGCGCGCCCTGCGCAACGCCGGTCGCCACCGCGGCGATCCCGAGGCGGCCCGAGTCCAGCCCGGCCAGCGCGATCGGAAGTCCCTGACCCTCGGCGCCGAGGCGGCGCTCGACCGGGACGCGGACTCCGTCGAAGAGCATCGTCGCGGTGGTCGAGCCCATGAGGCCCATCTTGTCCTCGGGGTTGTCGACCGACAGCCCTGGCGTGTCTGCGGGCACGAGGAAGCAGGAGATCCCGCGACCGCCCTCGGAGGTCCGGGCCATGACCTTGTAGAAGTCGGCCTCGCCCCCGTGGGTGGTCCACGCCTTCGCGCCGTCGATGACGTACTCGTCGCCGTGGCGCACCGCGCGGGTGCGCATCGCTGCCGGGTCCGAGCCGGCGTGCGCCTCTGAGAGGCAGTAGGCGCCGAGCAGGTCGCCGCCGAGCATGTCCGGGAGCCACCGTGCCTTCTGCTCGTCGGTGCCCGCGGTGAACAGCCCGAAGCACGAGAGTGCGTGCACGCTGGTCCCGACACCGACCGACGCCCACGCGGTGGCGATCTCCTCGACCACCTGCAGGTAGACCTCGTACGGCTGCCCGCTGCCGCCGTACTCCTCGGGGTACGGCAGGCCCAGCAGGCCGGCCTGTCCGAGCGTCCGGAAGACCTCGCGGGGGAAGGTCGCGGTGCGCTCGGCCTGGTCCACCCGGGGACGGAGCTCCTTGTCGACGATCGCTCGGGTCAGAGCGATGAGGTCCTCGGACTCCTCGCTCGGCATCAGTCGCTCGACGGGCATGGCACCTCTCTCGGGGTCGCGACGGCGTTGGCGCGTACGAGAAGCCTACGAGGGGCTCCTCGCGTCACCGGCTCAGGTGCGTGAGACCTTCCACGGCGCCGCCTGCGCGATCGGCTTGATGACCATGAGGTCGATGTTGACGTGCTGCGGGCGCGTGACCATCCAGCTGATCGCGTCGGCCACGTCGTCGGCGGTCAAGGGCTCCGCGACGCCCTCGTAGACGGCCTCGGCCCGCGCCTGGTCGCCGCCGAAGCGGACGAGAGAGAACTCGTCGGTGTGCACCATCCCCGGCGCGATCTCGGTGACCCGGACCGGCTCGCCGTTGAGCTCGAGGCGCAGCGTCTCGGTGATCATCGCGACACCGTGCTTGGCCGCCGTGTATCCGGCGCCCCCTTCGTACGCGAGGTGGCCGGCGATCGATCCGACGTTGAGGACGGTGCCCGCGCCGCTGGCGCGCAGTGCGGGGAGGAGGGCCTTGGTCACCCGCAGCGTGCCGATGACGTTGGAGTCGTACATCTGCTGCCACGCCTCGGGGCTGGTCCGTTCGATCGGCTCCTGGCCGACGGCGCCACCGGCGTTGTTGACCAGGACGGCCAGCTCGGGACCGACCGCTGCGGCCAGCGCGTCGACCGACGCCTGGTCGGTGACGTCGCACACGACTGCGGTGCCGCCGATCTCATTGGCCAGCGCCTCGACCCGGTCGGCGCGGCGGGCCGCGCAGAGCACGTGGAAGCCGTCGGCGGCCAGACGCCGAGCGGTGGCGGCTCCGATCCCACTGCTCGCTCCGGTCACGACCGCGGTGCGCCGGTTCTCGGCGGTGCTCTCCTGCATGCCTCAGATGCTGCCACGGGGGGCGTCCGACGGTGCGGGGAGTCCCGCTCGGGGCCTGGAACGCCTGCCTAGGATGGAGGCGTGACAGCCCTCCACGTCCGTCGTGTCGCCATGGTGTCGGCGCACACGTCGCCGCTCGAGCAGCCCGGCAACGGCGATGCCGGCGGCATGAACGTGTACGTGCTGGAGCTGGCGCGTCAGCTGGCTGCCCGCTCGGTGGAGGTGGAGATCTTCACCCGGGCGACGTCCTCCGAGCAGCCTCCGGTCACCGAGGCGCTCCCGGGCGTCACGGTCCGCCACGTGCCGGCGGGTCCGTTCGAAGGGCTTCCCAAGGAGGACCTCCCGGCCCAGCTGTGCACGTTCGCCCGCGACGTCCTGCGCGCCGAGGCCACGCGGCCGGCCGGGTGGTTCGACGTCGTGCACTCGCACTACTGGCTGTCCGGCCAGGTGGGGCAGGTCGCCGCCGACCGGTGGGGTGTCCCGCTGGTCCACTCGATGCACACGATGGCCAAGGTCAAGAACGCCAACCTCGCGGTCGGCGACCTCGTCGAGCCGGCCGGTCGGGTGGCAGGGGAGGAGCAGCTCGTCGCCTCCGCCGACCGGCTGATCGCCAACACCGCCGACGAGCGCGACCAGCTGGTCACGCGGTACGCCGCCGACCCGCAGCGGGTCTCGGTCGTCCATCCCGGCGTCGACCTCGACCGCTTCCGGCCGACCGACAGGGTCGCGGCACGGGTGGCCCTGGGCCTGCCGCAGGACGCCGACGTCATCCTGTTCGCCGGCCGTATCCAGCCGCTCAAGGCCCCCGACGTCGTGCTCGAGGCCGCCGCGCACCTGATGGCGGGCGCTCGTCGCGACCGCACCGTCGTCGCGGTGGTGGGAGGGCCCTCCGGCAGCGGGATCGACCGGCCGACCGTCCTCCTCGAGCTCGCTGCCGCACTCGGCATCTCCGACCGCGTCCGGTTCGTCCCGCCGGTCGCGCAGGACCGGCTCGCGCTCTGGTACGCCGCGGCGTCGATCGTCTGCGTCCCCTCGCACAACGAGTCCTTCGGCCTGGTCGCGATCGAGGCGCAGGCGTGCGGCACCCCGGTGGTGGCGGCCAAGGTCGGTGGTCTGACGACCGCCGTCCACGACGGTGTGACCGGGCTGCTGGTCGACGGGCACGAGCCGGTCGACTACGCGGCGGCGTTCGCCCAGGTCCTCGACCAGTCGGGACTGCACGCCTCGATGCGGGAGGCCGCCGTGCACCACGCGCGGCGCTTCGGCTGGGACGTGACGGCCGAGCGTACGCTCGCGGTCTACGAGGACGCGGTCGGCCAGCCTCTGCCGTTGCCGACCGCCGTCGGTCAGTAACGCAGCGAAAGGGGAGGCCGTGGACGGTCGTACGGAGCCGGACGAGCAGGGCGCGCCATGGGCGGTCGCCGCGACGATCAGGAGCGCTCTGGCAGCAGCCGAGCTCGAGCACACGGAGTTCCGGCCGGGTGTCTTCGAGGTCACGCTGCCCGGCGTCCGCAAGCTCCAGACCACCTGCCGCCTCGAGGTCGGTGACCACGCGCTCGGCATCCACGCCTTCGTCGCGCGGCGCCCCGACGAGAACCACGAGGCCGTCTACCGCTGGCTCCTCGAGCGCAACCTGCGGATGTACGCCGTGGCGTTCGCCGTCGACAGCGCGGGCGACATCTATCTCGACGGCCGCCTCCCGCTGCACGCCATCACCGAGGACGAGGTCGACCGCGTCCTCGGATCGGTGCTCACCTACGCCGACGACTCGTTCAACATGATCCTCGAGCTCGGGTTCGCCAGCTCGATCCGCAAGGAGTGGGAGTGGCGGCTCTCGCGCGGTGAGTCGACGCGCAACCTGGAGGCGTTCCGTCATCTGCTCGAGAAGGACTCGGCCCAGGGCTGCCGGTGCCGTGCGGCCCGTTCAGGCCCGCTCAGCCCCGCACCCGCGCGAGGATCCGCGCCTCGGTCTCCGCGTCGATCCCCGCAGGCTGGCGCTCGGGGTGAGGCGACGCCGTCGGACCCTCGGCTCGCAACCACGTCCAGGTGTCCGCGATCGTCTCCTGGACCGGCCGGCACCGCAGCCCGGCCGCGTGGGCAGCCGACGTGTCACCGTCGTGCAGCCCGGCCAGCTCCCCGGTCGGGGGCACCCAGATCGGTAGGTCCACCCATCCGGTGACACCCTCCTCCAGGAGCACCTCGGCCGGCACCCAGACGAGGGTCGCGTCCGCCACCGTCACGGCCAGGCACGACTCGAGCAGCTCACGCGTCGTGGTGTGCCCGGGAGGGCTGACCACGTTGTACGTGCCTCCACCCTCGCCGCCCCGGCCGGCTGTCTCGGCGCGGTCGAGCATCCACCCCGCGAGGTCCCGTCCGTCCACGTACTGCAGCGGTCGCTCGCCCGGGCCGGGAGCGAGCACGTCCCCGCCCGCAGCGACTCGCCGCAGCCACCAGGGAAGGCGGCCGACGACCTCGTACGGGCCGATCACCAGCCCCGCCCGCGCCAGCAGCGCACGGTCGCCGAACGCGTCGAGGACCGCAAGCTCGGCGCCTCGCTTCGCCGCCCCGTAGTCGTCGGCGGTGGTGGCGTCGGGATCGCCGTCGACGACCGGAGCGCTCTCGTCGGCCCCCGGCACGAGCGGCCAGGCGTAGACCGACCGGCTGGAGACGTAGCCGTAGTGCGACACGCGATCGGCCAACAGCCGTGCGGAGTCACGCACCACGCTCGGCTCGTCCGACCAGGTGTCGAGGACGGCGTCCCACGTCTCACCGGCGAGCGCGTCGGCGAAGGCTCGGGCGTCGCGGCGGTCGGCGTACCGGGCGTCGGCACCCCGCGCGGGCGATCCGCTGGTGCCCCGGGTCACGGTGGTGACGTCGTGGCCACGGGCCAGCGCGGCCTCGACGGCGGCGCGGCCGACGTGGTGGGTCCCTCCGAGGATGAGCAGGCGCATGTCTCGAGCCTGGCCGATCGCGCGCCCGGGCGGCAAGGTCTTCCGCTCAGGGCGGAGCCGTCGTCGCTAGGGTGAGCGCATGAGTGCCTACACCCTCGTCCTGCTGCGCCACGGCGAGAGCCAGTGGAACAAGAAGAACCTCTTCACCGGCTGGGTCGACGTCGACCTCACCGAGAAGGGTGAGGCCGAGGCCCGCGCCGCGGCACTCCTGATGGCCGAGGCCGGTCTGTTCCCCGACGTGATGCACACGTCGCTGCTGCGCCGCGCGATCCGCACCGGCCAGATCGCCCTCGACGGCATCGACCGCCACTGGATCCCGGTGCGGCGGTCGTGGCGGCTGAACGAGCGCCACTACGGGGCGCTCCAGGGCAAGGACAAGAAGGCGACGCTGGAGGAGTTCGGCGAGGAGCAGTTCATGAAGTGGCGGCGCTCGTACGACGTGCCGCCGCCGCCGTTGGACGCGGACGCCGAGTTCAGCCAGTTCCACGACGTCCGCTACGCCGATCTCCCTCCGGAGGTCCGGCCGCGTACGGAGGCGCTCGCCAACGTGCTCCACCGGTTCCTCCCGTACTGGTACGACGCGATCGTCCCCGACCTGCGGCTGGGGCGGACGGTCCTGGTGGCGGCGCACGGCAACTCGCTGCGGGCGCTCGTGAAGCACCTCGACGACATGTCCGAGGAGGCCGTCGTCGGCCTCAACATCCCGACCGGGATGCCGCTGCTGTACGAGCTGGACGAGGACATGCGGCCGCTCACCAAGGGCGGCCGCTACCTCGACCCGGAGGCGGCTCGCGCCGCGGCCGAGGCGGTCGCCAACCAGGGGCGCTGACACCTGTCCGGCGTCGAGATGGCGCTGGTCCTCCTCGCGGGGGTCGGCGCGGGTGTCATCAACACGATCGTCGGCTCGGGGACCCTGATCACCTTCCCGACGCTCGTGGCGTTCGGGGTGCCGCCGGTGACGGCGACGATGAGCAACGCGGTGGGCCTGGTGCCCGGCAACATCACCGGCTCGTTCGGCTACCGGCGAGAGCTCGCCGGGCAGGGCTTCCTCGTCAGAAGGTTCCTGCCCGCCTCCCTCCTCGGCTCGCTCGTCGGGGCGTACCTGCTGCTGAACCTTCCCGAGGACACGTTCATCGCGGTGGTGCCGGTGCTGCTCGTGGTGGCGCTGGTCATGGTCGTCGCGCAGCCGCCGCTCCAGAGGTGGCTCAAGGCGCGGCGCGAGGCCAGCGGCGTCGACGAGGTCGCGCTCGACGCGATGAGCCGGCCGCGCAGTCTTGCCGCGCTGGTCACGGTGTTCGCGTGCGGGATCTACGGGGGCTACTTCGCCGCTGCCCAGGGGATCCTCCTGATCGGGCTCCTGGGGATGCTGCTGCCGTTGGCGCTGCAGCGCATGAACGCGCTCAAGAACGTGCTCGTGCTGGGGGTCAACGTGGTCTCGGCGACGACGTACGTGGTGGTCGCCACCTGGGGCGGTGGGACGCACCCGATCGACTGGACCGCCGTCGGACTCGTCGCCGCGGGTTCGCTGGTGGGCGGGTACCTCGGCGCCCGCATCGGGCGGCGTCTCCCGTCGCTGCTGCTCCGTGCCTGCATCGTGGTGCTCGGCCTCGTCGCGCTCTACACCATCATCGGCATGCGCTGACCGCCGACGGTTGCGGAGGACCCGACGCTCAGACCTGAGGCACCTCGCCGGTCACCTGGTAGACCACGCGGCGCGCGATCGAGACCGCGTGGTCGCCGGTCCGCTCGTAGTAGCGCGCGAGGAGCGCGACGTCGACCGCCGACTCCACCCCACCGGTCCAGCCGTCGCCGAGCAGCCGGTGGAACATCGTCCGGTAGAGACTGTCCATCTCGTCGTCGGCCGAGAGCAGCGCGGCCGCGGCGTCGAGGTCGTGGGTTCCGAGCACGATCGCGACGGACTCGAGCATGCCGCCGGCGACCCGGGCCATCTCCGCCACCGTCGGTCGGGCCTCCGCAGGGACCGCCAGCTCCGGCATGCGCATGCGGGCGAGCTCCGCGACGTGGACGGCGAGGTCACCGATGCGCTCGAGGTCACCGGCGATCCGCAACCCGGCCACCACGCGACGGAGGTCTGTGGCCACCGGCTGTTGAGTCGCGAGCAGGGAGATCGCATCGCTCTCGCACGACTCACGGGCGGCGTCGATCACCGCGTCTCCGCTGATGACCAGCTCGGCCGCGCCGAGGTCCCCGTCGAGGAGGGCCGCGCTCGCCCGAGCGAGCGAGAAGCGCACCGCCGTGGTCATCGCCACGAGGTCGGCGTCGAGCGCATCCAGCCGGTCGTCATAGAAGTCGCGCATGCTCGGACCCTAGGGAGTCCAGGTGAACCGTCACCGACCTGCGATGAACGAGCGGTGAACTCTGGACGAACGACCCCGTCGGTCGCCCCGCACGTTCATCAAGGATCAGGGCCCCTGCGTACGATCGAGGTGTGGAACCGGACATCGCGTTCGCGTTCGGCGCCGCCGTAGGCCTTCTGATGGGGGCCGGGGTGTTGTGGGCGTGGCGCTACAGCGAGCGGCAGCAGGAGCACATCCCGGCCCGGCCCGAGCCCGAGGTCCCGGCCGGCGCCGAGGCCGTCCTTGCCGTCCTGCGCTCGTCGGCGGTCATCGTCGACGCCGCCGACAGGGTGGTGAGGGCCTCCGCCCCGGCGCACGCCATGGGTCTGCTCCAGGACACCCGCCTCGAGCACGAGACACTCCGCGACATGGTCCGGCTCGTCCGGCGCGACGGTCAGGTCCGTACGGAGGAGCTCGCTCTCGGGCTGGGACGCGGCGGTCAGCGGCACGTGCTCGTCCGGGTCGCTCCGCTCACCTCGCGCCTGGTGCTCGTGCTCGTCGAGGACCGGACCTCCGAGCGGCGCGTGGAGATGATCCGCCGCGACTTCGTGGCCAACGTGAGTCACGAGCTCAAGACCCCGGTCGGGGCGCTCAACCTGCTGGCCGAGGCCGTCGGCGAGGCTCGCGACGACCCGGAAGCCGTCGTCCGGTTCAGCGGACGGATGAAGCGCGAGGGCGCTCGCCTCACCCGCCTCGTCCAGCAGATCATCGAGCTCTCCCGCCTTCAGGGCGACGCCCTGGTCGAAGACCCGCACGAGGTCGACGTCGCGACGCTGGTCGCCGCGGCGGTGGAGCGCAACGCGGTCGACGCGGAGGCCCGGGGGATCGACGTCGCCGTCCGCAGCGCCGACGACCTGTACGTCCACGGTGACGGCGAGCAGCTGCTCCAGGCGGTCAACAACCTGGTCGAGAACGCCATCGCGTACTCCGAGGAGGGCACGAGCGTGACCGTGGACGCCGCCCGCGTCGACGACGAGGTCCGCATCGCCGTGCGAGACCAGGGCGTCGGCATCGCCCAGGCGGAGATCGAGCGGATCTTCGAGCGCTTCTATCGCGTGGATCCGGCACGGGCGCGCAGCACGGGTGGTACGGGGCTCGGCCTCTCGATCGTCAAGCACGTCGCCGCCAGCCACGCCGGTGCCGTCGAGGTGTGGAGCGAGCCCGGCCACGGCTCGTCGTTCACGCTGGTGCTCCCCGCCGCGGCCCGCACGCGCGACCTCGACGACGACGCATCCGCCTCGTCCGACGCCCAGACCCCGGTACGCCCGTCCGCCCAGGAGGCACGCCCATGACCCGAGTGCTCGTCGTCGAGGACGAGGAGAGCTACATCGACGCGCTGTCGTACGTCCTGCGCAAGGAGGGCTTCGAGGTGGCCGTCGCGACCGACGGCTACGCGGCGCTCGAGGAGTTCGACCGCACCGGAGCCGACATCGTCCTCCTCGACCTCATGCTCCCCGGCATCAGCGGGACCGAGGTGTGCCGCAAGCTCCGTGCGTCGTCGTCGGTGCCGGTGATCATGGTGAGCGCCAAGGACTCCGAGGTCGACAAGGTGGTCGGTCTCGAGCTCGGCGCCGACGACTACGTCACCAAGCCGTACAGCCCTCGCGAGCTGGTCGCCCGGATCCGGGCGGTCCTCCGCCGCGGCGCCGACCAGGGTGCCGCCGATGACACCGCCCTCGAGGTGGGCCGGGTCAGGATGGACGTCGACCGGCACGTGGTCACCGTCGACGGCGACGAGGTCCGGCTGCCCCTGAAGGAGTTCGAGCTGCTGGAGCTCTTCCTCCGCAACGTCGGGCGGGTGCTCACGCGGGGTCAGCTCATCGACCGCGTCTGGGGCTCGGACTACGTCGGCGACACCAAGACGCTCGACGTCCACGTCAAGCGGCTCCGCGCCAAGATCGAGCCCGATCCGTCACGCCCCTCGACGCTGGTGACGGTGCGAGGGCTGGGATACAAGTACGACGTCTAGGACGCCGATGGCCGGCGGCCGGCTGCTCTGCCGCACGAGGCGCGACGTCCGTGGTGGCCCCTAGGCTGATCGCATGAAGACACGGATCGGGACCCACGTCGACCAGGCCCACCCCTTCGACGACGTCGACCGGGTCGGCGCCGACGTCGCCCAGATGTTCTTGGGCGACCCGCAGAGCTGGAAGTGGCCGAAGTACGAGTACGCCGGCGGCGCCGACGGGCTCCGTGACGACGCGGCGGCGCGAGACGTCCCGCTCTACGTCCACGCTCCCTACCTGCTCAACGTGGCGAGCCTCAACAACCGCGTGCGCATCCCCAGCCGCAAGCTCGTCCAGAACGCCGTCGACGGTGCCGCCGCGATCGGTGCCGCGGGGGTGATCCTCCACGGCGGCTACGTCGATTCCGAGGACGACCTCGACAAGGGGTTCGACAACTGGCGCAAGGCCGTCGAGGCGATCGACGCCAAGGTGCCGGTGCTCCTCGAGAACACCGCGGGAGGCGACTACTCGATGGCGCGACGGTTCGAGCGGATCGAGCGGACGTGGGAGGCGATCCAGGCCGGCGGTGCCGGAGACTCGTGGGGCTTCTGCCTCGACACCTGCCACGCCTGGGCGGGCGGCATCGAGCTCGAGGGCATCGTCGACCGGATCACGGCGGTGACGGGCAGGATCGACCTCGTGCACTGCAACAACAGCCGCGACGCCTTCGACTCAGGAGCCGACCGCCACGCTCACCTGACGGCAGGGACGATCCCGCCGGAGCTGCTCGTGGACGTGGTCCGCTCGGCTGGTGCGCCGGTCATCATCGAGACCCACGCCGACGACCAGACCGGCGACGACATCGCGTGGCTCCGCGACCAGGTCGCGCAGTAGCGACCCGACCTCAGTCGGTGCCGGCGCCCTCGTCCTCTTCGCCGGGGGTGTCCTGGTCGACGGCCGAGGACGCCTTCGGCGTGGCGGGGCTGGTGGGGGTGCTCGCGCCCGGCTCGGCCACCGAGTCGTACATCGGGATCCGGGTCACGATGGGGAGCTGCATGTCGACGTCACCGGCGTTGGCGAACGTGTAGGTGATCACGAGGAACTGGCCGGCGAAGAGCTCCGAGCCCTCGATGACCACCTGAGGCTTGGTGCCGAGCGTCTCCAGACGGCGGGCCGGGACCGGCACGGGACCGTCGAAGGTGACGTCGACCGGTGTGCCGTCGAGCGTGCTGACCTCGACCTCGACAAGCCGGTCGGCCTTCAGCGTCTGGTTGACCAGGCCGGCTGACAGGGTCCCGGAGCCGTCGTCGTTCTTCACGAAGAGCGCGTTGAGCACCTGGACGTCGCTCGAGCGGTCGTCGGTGCCGACGCTGGCCTCGTAGACGGAGTTGGTCTGTGCCTCGAAGCCGGTGCCACATCCTGCGAGGAGGACAGCGAGTCCGCCGACGACGGCGGTGGCGAGAGCACGGCGGGAGCGAGTGAGCACAGCCCGACCCTTTCTTCATTCCTACGAGCGCGACCAGGTGGTGCGCGGCGACGCACCCAGCGTATCCGCGGGCCGCCCGGGCCGTGCGACGAGGTCGTGCGGACACCCTCGACTGCCACTCCGGCGAGACTTTGTCAAGTCCCGATGAGGCTCCTGACCTGCAGAAACGATCCGGAGGGCTGTGGTTCCCCGTGTTACCCTAGTCACCTAAGAAAGGGCTATGGACATATGACTTTCACTGTTGGCGAAACGGTTGTCTACCCCAATCACGGTGCGGCGGTCATCGAGGACATCGAAGTCCGCACGATCAAGGGCGAAGAGCGTCAGTACCTCGTGCTGCGCATCGTCGCCCAGAACGATCTCGTCGTACGGGTGCCGGCGTGCAATCTCGACCTGGTCGGGGTGCGCGACGTGGTGGACAAGGAGGGGCTGGACCGGGTCTTCGGTGTGCTTCGGGCGGAGCACGCGGAGGAGCCGACCAACTGGTCCCGTCGTTACAAGGCCAATCTCGAGAAGCTGCACTCCGGTGACGTGATGAAGGTCGCCGAGGTCGTGCGTGACCTGTGGCGCCGCGAACGCGACCGGGGTCTCTCGGCAGGCGAGAAGCGGATGCTGGCCAAGGCGCGTCAGATCCTCGTCTCCGAGCTCGCGCTCGCCGAGAACACCAACGAGGACAAGGCCGAGACGCTGCTCGACGAGGTGCTCGCGTCCTGACCTGATCGTGGTCCTCGACCACTCGTGACGAAGCCGCTGCCGTGACTATGGCAGCGGCTTCGTCGTGCGACGGCGTTTCTTATTCCGGCTGTTGCGTGCCGTAACCGGTACGAAACCCGCGCTGCCTAGCGTCGCGGCATGGCGACGTCGGGCGGAGTGGCGACCTGGGTCAAGGTGTGCGACGCGGGAGAGCTCGTCGTGGGCATCGGTGTCTCCGCACTCGTCCGCGGCAAGCAGGTGGCGCTGTTCAAGACCGGTGAGCGAGAGCTTCGTGCCGTCGGCAACCGCGATCCCTACTCCGGGACCCAGACGATGGCCCGGGGCCTGGTCGTCGAGCGAGACGGGCGGACCCTCCTGGCCGCACCGGCGGGTCGAGAGCTGTTCGACCTCGAGACCGGCGTCTGCATCGACGACCCGATGACCAGACTCGCGCTCTATCCGGTGCGTCTCGTCAATGGATTTGCCGAGGTGTGCATCACCGTACGGGGATGACGATCGCCGTGGCGATCGCCGCGGCACCCTCTCCGCGCCCGGTGAGACCGAGCCCGTCGGTCGTCGTCCCGGACACGCTCACCGGCGCTCCGACGGCGTCCGAGAGCACCCGCTGCGCCTCGTCGCGCCGCGTCCCGACCTTGGGTCGGTTGCCGACGAGCTGGACGCTCACGTTGCCGATCGTGAACCCGGCGTCGACGACCCTGCGGGCGGTCTCGGTGACGAACGCGACGCCGGAGGCGCCGGCCCACTCCGGATCGGACGTCCCGTAGTTGCTCCCGAGGTCGCCGAGTCCCGACGCTGCGAGCAAGGCGTCGCACACGGCGTGAGCGACCACGTCGGCGTCGGAGTGCCCCGCGAGTCCTGCCGGTTCGTCGGGCCACAGCAGTCCGGCGCACCACATGGGTCGTCCGGCCTCGTACGCGTGGACGTCGGTGCCGGTGCCGACGCGGGGGATCGGGGAGTGCGCCATGGGGCCATCATCGCGCGCCGTCCGGTCGAGCGGGCGACCGGCGGGCCGCGCGCCCCTCGGGTCAGCCGGCCGAGAGGACCTCGGCCGCCGAGACCGCCCCGTGACGGTCCTGGATGACGTCGGCGAGACGCCGGATCTCGTCGTCGCTGATCTCGACGCCGACCTCCTCGACGCCGCGGCGCAGCTCGTCCTCGACCGTGCCCTCGGTCGCGCCGTCCTGCCACGAGGTCACGCGGTCGACGACGGCCTGGATGGCGGTGATCCTGTCCTGTTCAGTCATGGCCGATCGTTACCCACGCTGGCCGGCGGCATGCCCGTCGCGTCGTACCGGCTCGTCCTCACCAGCGGTGACCGGTGATCGTCGGCAGCGCCCTGCCCGTCCGGATCACGTACGCCGTGCCGCCGCTGCCGCGCAGCCACGCCCGCTCGAGCTGGGCCCGGCGATACACGCGCCGGACGCTCGAGACCCGGGGAGCGGCAGGGTCGTTGACGATGACGTCACCCGTGGCGGTGAACCCGCGGATCACGAAGAGGTGGCCGGCGGTGGAGCGGATCGGCGCACCGGTCAGACCGCCACGGCCGAAGGCGACCGACACCACCAACGGGATCCCCGCCCTCACGAACGCCTCGGCGTCGCGCAGCGAGGACAGTCGCGCGACGAACGCGTCGGCACCCCGGGTGCCGGCATAAGCGGTGTTGAAGCCCCAGTTGCCCGTGCCCCCGTAGCGGACGTCGTACGTCCGGCGGGCGCCGTGCACGACGAAGCGTTGCCTGATCCCGCGTCGGACCCACGCGTACTGCGCCTTCGTCGGCCCTCTGCCCAGACTGCGCAGGACCATCGTGGTCGAGGTGGGGGAGCACCACGCGGCTCCGCCTCCGTCGTACTGGCGGTACTGACCGCGGTGCACCATCTGCGAGTACCGCGGGACGGCGAGCTCGACCGTCCGCCTCATCGTGGTCGCCGACACCGGTCTCGCCGACCTCGCCGCGGCCGACGCGACGGCGCCGACCGAGAGCAGGCGAGGCTTCGCCCTCGACCTCACCGGGCGGAGCAGGGTGACGCGCACCTGCCAGGCCGCGACGCGCGCGCTCCCGTTCGCCCGGACGGCATCGGTCACGACACGGGCGACGTCGTCGGACTGGGCCGGCCCCGACGTGCGGCGGACCGTGCTCTCCTTCTCTGCCCACCGTCCGAGGGTGTCCCAGCTCCCGGTGCGCCCGTTCGTCGTCCGCACCCGCACGGAGACGATCAGGGCGGACCTGCCGGGGGTGCGCGCGTTCCAGGACGGCACCACCTCGTCGGCACCGAAACCGGTCGACGACCAGGCCGAGGTCCAGCGGGCCTTCTCGTAGGTGCGCCCGGCGAGCCTGGTGCGGCCGGTTGCACGCGAGAACCGCACTGCGCCACCGCTGACGCTCGTGCCGGCGGTGCTCCCGGTCGACAGCTGCCCCGAGGTCGTCCACCGCTGCGAGGCGATGCGCGGGGCCGCGGCCTGCGCCGGGGCGGTCATGGTGCCCGCCACCAGGCCGGCACTGGTCAGGGCGCTGGCGAGGACGAGCGAGGTACGAACCGTACGGTTGCGCATTGATCGATGCTAAGTCGGATCAGGGCAAGCCACTACTCTGGTCAGCGTGACCGTGCGCCTCTACGACTCTGCGACCATGCAGACCCACGCCCTCGAGCCCCTCGTCCCCGGACGGGTCGGCATCTATCACTGTGGGCTCACGGTCCAGGGCCCGCCACACCTCGGCCACATCCGCAAGGAGGTGGCCTTCGACGTGCTGCGGCGCTGGCTGACCCACGAGGGCCTCGAGGTCACGCTGGTCGCCAACGTCACCGACATCGACGACAAGATCCTCGTCAAGGGCGCCGAGCAGGACCGGCCGTGGTGGGCCGTCGCCTACGAGAACGAGCGCGCCCTGCACGCCGCCTACGACGTGCTGGGCTGCCTCCCGCCGACGTACGAGCCCCGCGCGACCGGGCACGTCCCCGAGATCATCGAGCTCGTGGAGACCCTGATCGACCGCGGCCACGCCTACGCCGCGCCAGACGGCTCGGGCGACGTCTACTTCGACGTGCGCTCGTGGCCCGACTACGGCGAGCTGTCGCACCAGAAGCTCGACGACATGCGCGACGCCGAGGACGCCGACCCGCGCGGCAAGCGCGACCCGCGCGACTTCGCGCTCTGGAAGGGGCACAAGGAGGGGGAGCCGGAGACGGCGTCGTGGCCCTCGCCGTGGGGTCGTGGCCGCCCCGGCTGGCACATCGAGTGCTCGGCGATGGCCACGAAGTACCTCGGCCCCGAGTTCGACATCCACGGCGGCGGCATCGACCTGCGCTTCCCCCACCACGAGAACGAGCTCGCTCAGGCCCGAGCGGCCGGCATGCCGTTCTCCCGGTCCTGGATGCACAACCAGCTCGTCCGCATCGGGGGCGAGAAGATGAGCAAGTCGGTCGGCAACTCCCTGCTGGTGAGCGAGGTGGTCAAGCGCTTCCGGCCGGTCGACGTGCGCTACTACCTGGTGGCCGCGCACTACCGCTCCGAGATCGACTACACCGAGGAGTCGCTCGCCGACGCTGCGACGACCTACCAGCGCATCGAGGGTTTCGTCCGCCGGGCGACCGAGGCGACAGGGGCCAGCACCGACCTGCGCGAGCTCGGCGGTGCGGTCACGCCGGGCTTCGCGGAGGCGATGGACGACGACCTGGCGGTGCCCGCAGCGCTCGCCCAGGTCCAGGAGCTGGTCCGCGACGGCAACAAGCAGCTCGCGGCCGGCGACGAGCAGCGCTATGCCCTGGTGAGCACGCTCTCGGCGGTACGGCGCATGCTTGACGTGCTGGGGCTCGACCCGTACGCGTCGCAGTGGGACGACGGCGGAGACGGCGCCGGTGCGGCTCACGCCGCACTCGGGACGCTCGTCGAGGCGCTGCTGGAGCAGCGGGCGACCGCCCGGACAGAGAAGGACTTCGTCACCGCGGACCGTGTCCGCGACCAGCTGAAGGCAGCTGGGGTCGAGGTCGAGGACACCCCCGCAGGACCACGCTGGTCCGTCGGCGGGGACCACGCGACGAACAAGGGACCAGTGAGCTGATGGCCGGGAACAGCCAGCGCCGGGGCGCGATCAACAAGGGCAAGAAGGGTGCGTCGGTCGGGACCGGCGGCCACCGCCGCCGGGGTCTTGAGGGCAAGGGGCCGACCCCAAAGGCCGAGGAGCGACCCAACCACAAGAAGTACAAGATGGCGCGCGCCGCCGACAAGCGCCGTCAGCCCGCACCCCGCAAGCGCGGGGACTCCAGCGAGTGGGCAGCCGGACGCAACTCCGTGGTCGAGCTGCTGCGCGCCGACGTGCCGGTGAGCACGCTCTATGTCGCCGAGGGCATCGACCGCGACGACCGCATCACCGAGATCCTCGCGCTCGCCGTCGACAAGCGCCTGTCGATCCTGGACGCGACCAAGGCCGAGCTCGACCGGTTCACCGAAGGCGCGGTGCACCAGGGCGTCGCGGCCAAGCTCCCGCCCTACGAGTACGCGCACCCCGACGACCTGCTCGCCGCCGCCGAGGAGGCAGGTGAGGTGCCGCTGATCATCGTCGTCGACGGCATCACCGACCCGCGCAACCTGGGAGCGGTGATCCGCAGCGCCGCCGGCTTCGGCGCACACGGGGTGGTGATCCCGGAGCGGCGCACAGCATCCATGACGGCCTCGGCATGGAAGACGTCCGCCGGTGCCGCGGCAAGGGTGCCGGTGGCCCGGGCGACCAATCTCACACGGCAGCTCAAGGCGTACGCCGAGCAAGGCCTGATGATCGCCGGTCTCTCGGCCGACGGCGACGTCTCCCTGCCCGATCTCGACCTCGCCGACGGCCCGCTCGTCCTGGTGGTCGGGAGCGAGGGCAAGGGCCTCTCCCGCTTGGTGTCGGAGACGTGCGACGTGCTCGTGTCGATCCCGATGGCGTCGTCGCTGGAGTCGCTGAACGCGGGCGTCGCAGCCGGCATCGCGTTGTACGCGATCGACCAGCGTCGGCAGGTTTAGCGACGGCCCGGTCGGACAACGGCAATCGTTGTCGCTCGTCTGGAACCCGTACGTTTAAGGGATGACTGCTGAGCTGACACTAGGGGCCGAAGAAGAGCTTCATCTGATCGACCGCGAGAGCCGGACGCTGTCGCCATCCGCGCCGCGGCTGCTGTCCCGGCTGCCGGGTGAGAACTTCTCGGCCGAGCTCCAGCGGTCGACGATCGAGACCAACACCAACGTGGTGACGGGTCTCGCCGGGCTTCGCGAGGAGCTCATCTCCTTGCGCAAGCAGCTGATCACGGTCGCCGAGTCAGAGGGAATCGGCGTCGCCGCCGTCGGCACGGCCCCGCGGTCCTCCTACGACGAGGACTTCGGGCTGACCGCCACCGGCCGGTTCGGCCGGATGCAGCAGGAGTACCGGTTGCTCGTCAACGAGCAGCTCATCTGCGGGACGCAGATCCACGTCGGCGTCTCCGACCGTGACGTCGCCATCGACATCGCGCAGCGGATCGGCCGCGACCTCCCGACCCTGCTCGCGCTCTCGGCCAGCTCGCCCTACTGGAACGAGCAGGACACCGGCTACGCGAGCATGCGCACGATCCTCTGGGGGCGCTGGCCCACCACCGGGGCCCTGCCACCGCTCGGGTCGGCGAAGGAGTACGAGGCGCTCCTCGACGACCTGGTCGCGAGCGGCGTGATCGCCGACGCCAAGATGGCCTACTTCGACGTCCGTCCGTCGTCGCACGCGCCGACGCTCGAGCTGCGGGTGGCCGACGCGTGCCCGGTGGTGGACGACGCGATCTTGATCGCCGGTCTCTTCCGCGCGATGGTGCGGGCCGCCGAGCTCGACATCGAGCGCGGTGTTCCGTACACGCCGGTGCCAGCGCCGTTGCAGCGCGCGGCAACCTGGCAGGCTGCCCGCGCGGGCCTGGCGGGCAGCCTGCTCGATCCGAGCACGCACGCCGAGCGGGTCCCCGCCCCGGGCGTGGTCCGGTCGCTGATCGAGCGACTGCGCCCGGCGCTGGAGGAGCTCGGCGACTACGACGAGGTCTCCGAGCTCGCCGCGCGGACCCTGGCGCAGGGCACCTCGGCGGACCGTCAGCGTGCCGCCTTCGCCGAGAGCGGGTCGCTGGACGACGTCATGGACCAGGTCGTCGCCGAGACGCACGGTCCGCCGTCGGGGCTGCCGCCGGAGGTTCCGGCACTGCGGTCCTACCCGGCCCGTGCCGGTGACGAGGTGATCGGGCTCGGGTCGCGTCCGCGGCCCGTCTACAGCGACGTGATGGCCTACATCCGCGACCGGAGCCGCGAGGACCTCGAGAAGCTCCAGCACCAGCGCGACACCTGGTCGGACGACGAGGGCCTCACGGTCGTCCTCGACGGCGAGACCAACCGGTTCGAGGTCGACCTGGTGCCGCGGATCATCAACGCCCACGAGTGGGAGATGCTCAGCGAGGGCCTCGAGCAGCGCGCTCGCGCACTGGAGATGTTCCTCCAGGACGTGTACGGCCCGGGTCGGGCGCTCGCTCACGGCGTCGTGACCGAAGCCGATCTCCACTCCTGCCCGGGGTGGCGCGAGGACGGGACCCGGTTGCCGCAGGCGGTGGTGCGGGCGCCGATCATGGGCTTCGACCTGGTGCGCAACGACCGCGGCGAATGGCAGGTGCTCGAGGACAACCTGCGCAACCCCAGCGGCCTGGCCTATGCGGCCGCGGCGCGGGAGATGCTCGACACGGTGGTCCCGGACATGCCGCGACCGGCCGGTCTCATCGATCCTCGTGCGTCGCTGCCGATGGTCGGCCAGACGTTGCGGGCCTGCGTCGAGCGTGCCGGTGTCGGCGCGGGGGACTGGCGCCCCAACGTCCTGCTCGCGACCGGACCGTCCAGCGTCTCGTGGTACGAGCACCAGCGTCTCGCCAAGGAGGGCGGTCTCGTCCTGGCGACGAGCGAGGACCTCGTCGTCCGTGAAGGCCGCGTACGCCTCGTCGACGGTGACCGCGCGGTCGACGGGATCTACGTCCGGCTGGACGAGGAGCTCGGCGAATTGACGACGGAGGACGGTCGGGCGCTCGGTGCCGAGATCATCGACGTGGCCGCGGCGGGAGCCGTGGTGCTCGCGAACGCTCCGGGCAACGGGGTTGCCGACGACAAGGCGACCTACCGCGTGGTCCCCGAGCTCATCGGCTACTACCTCGACGAGCGTCCGCTCATCGAGTCGGTGCCGACGTACCGCACCGATGACGACGACGAGCGGCAGATCGTCCTCGAGCGGGTCGACGAGCTGGTCACCAAGCCCGTCGACGGCTACGGCGGTCACGGCGTGCTCGTCGGTCCGCTCGCCTCGCAGGGCGAGATCGTGCGGCGGCGCAAGGAGATCGCCCGTGACACCGAGGGCTGGGTCGCGCAGGAGACGGTCGCGCTCAGCTCGCACCCGACGCTCGACCACGGCCGGCTGGAGCCGCGCCACGTCGATCTGCGCGTGTTCGTGCACGTGACCGGCACCGAGCCGGGTCAGGTCAAGGCCGTCCCGGTCGCGCTGACCCGCGTCGCCGGCCCCGGCAGCCTCATCGTCAACAGCTCGCAGGGCGGCAGCGCCAAGGACACCTGGATCATCCAGGACTGACCCGACACCCGCCGTCACGACGCGAGGCCCCGACCACCTGGTGGTCGGGGCCTCGCGTGCGTCGGCCGTACGGGGTGGTGCGGGCGGTCAGCGCCGGCGACCGGCAGAGGCGATCGCGGTGCCCAGGAGCAGTGCGGCGATCGTGGGGAAGAGCACGAAGCCGTAGAGCGGCAGGTTGACCAGCGGCTGCGAATAGAGCCAGTCCCAGTCACGGATCTCAGCGGCGGCACGGAAGATCTCCTCGCGCGCCAGGACGATCACAGCGGCGGGGACGGCGCCGTACAGGACAGCGGCGATCATCGGTCCGACCGGTGACAGCCGTCCCGCCGCGGCGGTCAGGAGCAGGAGGAGGCCGGAGACGGCCGCGACCGCGAACGGCCACGTCTCCCCGTCGCTGAAGGAGCGGAAGTTGGTCGCATCGAACCAGTAGCGGCCGAACGCCCAGTCGAAGCCCACGATCGCGACCGGGGGCAGGAGGAGTCCCGCCAGGAGGCTCACGACGTGGCGGGCTGCCCCGCCGCGGCGGGGGGTGTCGTCCCCGTCGGTGGACGAGGATCCGGAGGAGGACGGGCCGTAGGGGTCGGCGTCGTAGGAACGTGAGTCGGAGGTGGGGATCGGCTTCGTAGGGCTCGCTTGGGGGCGATCGACCGGTTGGCTCATGACCGGCGAGCCTAGACCCCGAGGGGGTGGTCGGCCGACCACCGACGTCGGATACCGTGGTCGGCGATGATCTCCGTCGACCGTCTCACCAAGACCTTCGGCACCGTTCGCGCTGTGGACGACCTCACCTTCGAGGTCCGGCCAGGCGCGGTCACCGGGTTCCTCGGACCCAACGGAGCCGGCAAGACCACCACGCTGCGGATGCTCCTCGGCCTCGTGGCGCCCACGTCCGGAAGCGCGACGATCGACGGTCGGCGCTACGCCGACCTCGAGCGTCCCGGCCGGGTTGTCGGGGCCGCGCTGGAGGCCGCGAGCTTCCATCCGGGCCGGACGGCGCTCGACCACCTGCGGGTGTTCGCACCGTCGATGGGTGTGTCCGACGCCCGGTGCCGCGAGCTGCTCGCCATGGTCGGCCTCGCGGACGCGGCCGACCGCCGCGTCGGCGGGTTCTCCCTCGGCATGCGCCAGCGGCTCGCGCTCGCGACCACGCTGCTGGGCGACCCGCCCGTTCTCATCCTCGACGAGCCGGCCAACGGCCTCGACCCCGGCGGCATCCGGTGGCTCCGCGAGCTGTTGCGGTTCTTCGCCGGAGAGGGCCGTACGGTTCTCGTCTCGAGCCACGTGCTGTCGGAGGTCCAGCAGACCGTCGACGACGTGGTGATCATCGCGCAGGGCAGGCTCGTGCACGCCTCCCCGCTGGCCGAGCTGGCGGCGATGGCGGTGCGGCACGTCGAGGTCGTCTCCCCTGATGCCGAGGCGCTGCGTGCGGTCCTCGACGACCGAGGGTGGTCGTACGCCCCGGCGTCACGCGAAGGCGTTCGCGGCTTCGACGTCTCCCAGGTGAGCGCGGCGGAGGTCGGTGCGGCCGCGTTCGGCGCCGGCGTCGAGCTGCACACGCTGACACAGCGCGAGGTCGAGCTGGAGGACGTGTTCCTGTCGCTCACCGGCCAGGACGGCACGCCCACCTCGACCGGCGCTCCCGCGGCTGCGGAGGTGGCCGCATGAGGGCCGCGCTCACCTCCGAGCTCCGGAAGTGGACGACCACCCGCCTCTGGTGGGTGCTGCTCGTGATCATGGCCGCCTACATGGCCTTCCTCGCGGTGGTGATGGCGTTCTCGCTCACGCTCGCGCCGACAGGAGGGACGGCGCCTGTCGGGGGTGTGGACGCGGCGCTGACCGTCTATACGCTCGGCAACGGGCTCGGATACGTCTTCCCCCTGCTCGCCGGGGCCATGTCGATGACGTCGGAGTTCCGCTACCAGACGATCACGCCATCGCTGCTCGGCGATCCTCGCCGCGCTGTCTTCCTCGGCGCCAAGCTCGTGTCGGCCGCCGTCATCGGACTCGCGTTCGGTGTGGTCGGCACGGCGGCCAGCGTGGCGGGCGGCGCGCCGATCCTCTCCCTGCGCGGTGACGGCGCGTTCCTGACGGAGGGGGACGTCCTCGCTCCGATCGCCCTGTCGGTCGTGGCACTGGCGATCTGGGCATTCGTCGGTGTCGGGGTCGGGAGCCTCATCACCAACCAGGTCGCGGCCATCGTGGTCGTGCTCGCGTTCACCCAGTTCGTGGAGCCGATCCTCCGCGTCGGGTTCAGTGCTGTCGACGCGCTCGAGGGTGTGGCGAAGTTCCTCCCGGGCGCGGCGTCGGAGGCCTTGGTGGGAGCGAGCACCTACGCGTCGTTGGGCATGTCGGAGCTGCTCGACCGCTGGGCGGGCGCTCTGGTGTTCCTCGCGTACGGCGTCGTGCTCGCCGCGATCGGTCGATGGACGACGCTCCGGCGCGACATCACCTGAGGGACCAGGAGCTCGGCGTAGCCTCGGGAATGACGCCGCGTGTCGCGCCGTTGGGAGGGGTGACACCGACGCCTCGAGGAGGTGCGCCAGCATGACCGAGGACTTCCGTCCCCTGACCATCAAGCCGATCTTCAACGATGCGATGATCGCCGAGATGCCGCTGTACGACCGCTTCCGCCACGCGGAGGAGATGGTGGCCAACCGCCATCCGCGCGAAGCGATCAAGATGCTGACCGGTGTCGTCGACGAAGCCCCCGACAGCGCGGCCGCCTGGGAGCTGTTGGGGCGTGCCTACTTCGCCGCGGCGCTGCTCCGGCCGGCCGAGGACGCGTTCCGTCGCCTCATCGAGCTCGAGCCCGCGAGCGGATGGGCGCACGTGGCGCTCGGTCTGACCCTGGACCGTCAGTCGCGGCACCGCGAAGGAGCGACCTACCACCGGATGGCGGCCGTGCTCGATCCCGATCAGGACCGGCGACCCAAGCTGGTCGCCACCGACGGTCGCGCCTGAGCGGTCGCTAGCGGCGGTCGCGTGATCGTCAGCGACGTCCCGCCGACCCATATCTCGACCGTACGATGAGCAGCATGGATGCTGATGTGATCGTCGTCGGGGCGGGTCTGGCCGGGCTCGCCGCCACCGCGGAGCTGGTCGACGCGGGGAAGCGGGTGATCCTCGTCGACCAAGAGTCCGAGGCCAACCTCGGCGGCCAGGCGTTCTGGTCGTTTGGCGGACTCTTCTTCGTCGACACCCCTGAGCAGCGCCGCATGGGCATCAAGGACTCTCACGAGCTGGCGCTCCAGGACTGGATGGGCAACGCCGGCTTCGACCGGCCCGAGGACACCTGGCCGCGACGGTGGGCGGAGGCGTACGTCGACTTCGCCGCGGGCGAGAAGCGGGCGTGGCTTCGCGCGCAGGGCCTCAAGATCTTCCCCGTCGTCGGCTGGGCGGAGCGAGGTGGCTATGGCGCGGTGGGCCCCGGCAACTCGGTGCCGCGCTTCCACATCACCTGGGGCACCGGTCCTGGAGTGGTGGAGCCGTTCGAGCGACGGGTCCGGGACGGAGTGGCCAAGGGTCTGGTCACCTTCCGGTTCCGTCACCGCGTCGACGGTCTGACCATCACCGACGGTGCCGTCACCGGGATCACCGGTGCCGTCCTCGCCCCCGACGGAGCCCCTCGTGGCGTGGCCAGCAACCGCACCGTGGACGGTGACTTCGCACTGTCCGCCCAGGCCGTGGTGGTGACCTCCGGCGGGATCGGCGGCAACCACGAGCTGGTCCGCAGGACGTGGCCGACCGAACGGCTGGGCAACCCGCCGGAGGACATGCTCACCGGTGTCCCCGCCTACGTCGACGGGCGCATGCAGCAGATCGCGATCGAGTCCGGCGCGCACATGATCAACCCCGACCGCGGCTGGCACTACGTCGAGGGCATCAAGAACTGGGACCCGATCTGGCCCGGTCACGGCATCCGCATCCTGCCCGGCCCGTCGTCGCTGTGGTTCGACGCGCGCGGCAACCGCCTCCCTGTGCCTCTCTATCCGGGGTTCGACACCCTGGGCACGCTGGAGCACCTGCGGACCACCGGCTACGACCACAGCTGGTTCGTGCTGACGCAGAAGATCATCGAGAAGGAGTTCGCGCTGTCGGGGTCGGAGCAGAACCCCGACCTCACCGGACGCGACGTCCGTGCGGTGCTGTCACGGGTGCGGCCCGGCGCTCCTGCGCCGGTGGAGGCGTTCAAGCAGCGGGGCGAGGACTTCGTCGTCGCCGACACGCTCGAGGACCTCGTCGACGGGATGAACAAGTTGACGCCCGAGCCGTTGCTCGAGCCGGCGGCGATGCGGCGGCAGATCGAGGCGCGCGACCGCGAGATCGACAACCCGTTCGGCAAGGACATGCAGGTCGTCGCGCTGCGCGGAGCTCGGGCGTACCGCGGCGACAGGCTGATCCGTACGGCGGCGCCGCACCGCATCCTCGACCCCGCAGCCGGACCGCTGATCGCGGTCCGGCTGCGGGTCATCACGCGCAAGACGCTGGGCGGTCTGGAGACCGACCTCGAGGCGCGCGTCCTGCGTGAGGACGGCTCCGTGCTGGAGGGCCTGTACGCCGCCGGCGAGGTCGCCGGGTTCGGCGGAGGTGGCGTGCACGGCTACCGCGCGCTCGAGGGCACCTTCCTCGGAGGGTGCCTCTTCTCCGGGCGTACGGCCGGCCGTGCTGCCGCTCAGGCGGTGGGCTGATCGCCCGTGTCGGGGTCGACGTCTCCGGAGAGGTTCTCCGGGTCGACCTCACCCGCAGGGGTGACGTCGGTCGGCTCGGCGTCCTCGGGGACGTCGGCGAGCTCGTCGACAGGGCCGACCGCTCCGTCACCGCGCTGGACGACCTCGGTCTCGTCCATGTTGCCGTGCGTACGGACGGTGTCGGGGGTGGAGTTCACCGCGAGGACCGACGGGTCGACGTCGTCGACCGTGGGGCGGTGGCTCTCTCGGTCAGGGCTGTCGGGACGTGTCATCGCTGCTCCTTCATGACGGGGGGACGGCCGCACAGGTACCCGCCGTCGGGCGACGTATGCGTCGGCGTCCCCGCGCGACGTCACGGGGAGGTGGCGCCTCCCGACGCGGCGCGGATGGTGGCCGCCTGGCCCGCGAGCTGGGTACCTACGTAGTCCTCCGCGGCCTCGAAGATCTCGACCTCGTGCCCCGCCTGCTGCGAGAGGTGCCACCGGTGGACCAGCACGTCGTGGAAGAACTCCGCCGGCTCGACGACGTCGCGGTACTCCTCGGGGATCATCCGCGTGAGCGGCTCCCACACCTCGGTGAGCCAGCGGTGCGCGACGACCATCGCGTCCTCCTGCTGAAGCTGGTGCGCACCGGTGAAGGCGTCGAGGTCGTTGAGCAGGCGCCGGGCCTGCGCCTCCTCGAGGTCGAGACCGGTCAAGCCCTGCAGTCGTCGGGCGTGGTGGTCGGGCTCGACGACCTTGGGTTGGATGCGGACGCTGTCACCGTCCCAGTCGGTGACGATGTCGAGCTCGTCGACGTCGAATCCGAGCTGGTTGAGCTGCTCGATGCGCTGCTCGATGCGCCACATGTCGTCGAGGCCGAACTCCTCCACGCCGGTCAGCGCCTCCCAGAGCTCCCCGTACCGTTCGACGATGTGGTCGACCAGTGCGTGCGGGTCGACGCTGGGGTCGAGCAGCCCGCCGGCCTGCAGGTCGAGCAGCTCTCCGAAGGTGTTCGTACGGACCAGGTCGAGGTCCTCGCCGCGCTGCCCGTCGGACAGGGTGTCGTGCAACGCGCCGGTCTCGGCGTCGACGAGGTACGCCGCGAACTCGCCGGCGCTGCGGCGGAACAGCGTGTTGGACAACGAGCAGTCCCCCCAGAAGAACCCGTCCACGTGCAGACGTACGAGCAGGACGACCAGCGCGTCGATGACGGCGTCGAGCGTGTTCTCGGACAACGGGTGCTCGAACAGCGAGCGGTACGGGAGGGAGTGCGGGAGGTGCGCCGTCACCAGCGCCGCCCCCAGCGGCGAACCGTCCCTGGCCGTCCGCCCGGTCACCACCGCGACCGGCTCCACCGTCGGGAGGTCGAGGCGTACGAGGTGGCGGAGCAGCCCGTACTCGCGGCGCGCGTAGTGCTCGGTCGTCTCCTTCACGACGAGCACGGCGCCGTCGACGCGGACGAAGCGCACGACGTGTCGGTGGATGCCGCGCGGCAGGGACACATCGAGGTCTTCTGGCCAGTCGATCAGCGGTTCGCGCCACGGTAGCGAGACGAGTCCGCTTCGGGGCCGTGCGGAGAGGACGTGGACCGGCATGCGCCTAGCCTCGCGGGACGGAACGCTCGAAGCCAGTCGAAACCCCCGAGAAGACGTTTGCACGTTCCGCTGTCGTGGCCCTCGGACTCTCCTACGATCCCAGGCATGCGTTCGGCGGTCGTGCCCTTCTGGCGTGCGTGGTTGCCGGTCGTCTGCGCGATGTGGGCCGTTGGATGGCTCTGGGGTGGCCCGCTCGAGCAGGCGGTGATCGTCCCGCTGGTCGGTGTGGGCTCGTACGTGGGCGTGCGACGGGTCGTGCCCGGCGCGCTCATCGTGCTGCTGGCCGAGGTCGCCGTCGTCGTGATGGGCATCCCGCCCGACAACCCTGCCGTCCTCCTCGCCGGGATCACCGTCACGTTCCTTCTTGGCCGCCTGACCACGGTCCGGGCGGGCCTGCCGGTCATCGGGTGCTTCCTGGTGGCGATCGCGGCGAGCGAGATGCCGTTCGCCGGTCACGTGATCGGGATGGCGGTCCAGCTCGTCGTCTGGGGCCTCGGCGTCGCCTTGCGGCACGCCGACCGCACGGTCGACGAGGCGCGCTCGCGGTCGCGCGCATGGCGGGCCGGCGACATGGAGACCTGGGTGTCCCGGGTCGTCGCGGCAGAACGGCGCCGGATGGAGCTCGACGTCCTGGCGACGCTGTGCGGATCGGTCGCCGCGATCAGGGAGATCGTGCTTGCCACGGGGGGACGGGTCGACGTCGCCGCTCTGCGGAGCGTGCACGGGCTCGCTCAGTCCACGATCGGGGACCTCCGTACGCTGCTCGTCTCCCTCCGGTCGCCCGAACCCGCCACCCCCGCGGGCGCCGATCCGACGGGCGATCGTGGGCGGCACGGGCGAGCACGACTGCGAGCCGACATCGCGCTGACGCTTGCGGTGGCAGCCGTCGCCGCGATGGACACCGTCATCGTCGGACGCGTCATCCCCGACGCCGGGCTGATGGCGTGGCTCGGACTCGTCTGCGTCGTCGCGCTGCCGTGGCGGAGCGTCTCGCCCGGCCGTGCGTGCCTGGGGGCGACTGTCCCCTTCGTCGTCGCCGCGGTGGCCGGGACGGAGCTCGTGCTCGGCCTCGCCACGCTGACCACCCTGGGGCTGCTCGCCTGGTCCGCCGTGGCCGCGGAGGACCGTCGGACGTGGGCGGCGTGCGCGCTCCTGGGCGTGACCGTCGTGCTCGCGCCCACGCATCCGGACTCGCTCTATCCTCTCGTCACGGGGTCGCTCGTCGCGTTCGTGGCGGTCGCGTCGTTCGTGTGGCACCACGTGGTGCAGGACAGAGATCACGCGACGTCGACGGCACGGGCGTACGAGGAAGCGGTGTGGGGACAGGCCGAGCCGATGCTCGTCGCAGTCGGGCGCGGCCTGGCCCGTGACCTTCACGACGACGTGAGCCGGATGATCGGCGTCGTCGCCGTCCACGCCGAAGCAGCCGTGGCCCTCGCCGAGACCGACCCCGCCCGCGCGCAGCGGTCGATGGATGTGGTCATGGATGCGGCCTCGCGGGCCGACGTCGAGCTCGAGCGGCTGTGCCGGGTGCTGTACGACGAGGGGCCGGGCGAGGGTGATCCCTGGGACCGCCTCCTCGCCGACGCGGACGCCCTCGGGCTGCAGGTCGAAGCCCGGATCGAGGTGCCCGTCGCCGAGCGTGCGGCGACGACCGCAGCCCGCCACGTCGTCGCCGAGGCGCTCGCCAACGCCGCCAAGCACGCCCCTGGTGCCCGCGTCTCGCTGCGGGTGCGTCGCATCGGCGGTGAGGTGTGCGTCACCGTCGTCGACGACGGGGGACACCGGCCTCGCAGCGAGCCGCCAGGAACGGGATTCGGGCTGCTGACGCAGGCCGAGCTCGTCGAACGGGCTGGTGGGCGGCTGTGGGCCGCACCCGCCGGCACCGGCTTCTCGGTGCGTGCACGGATCCCGATACACGCGCAGGCCCTGGGTGAGCCTGCGACGCCGCACGCGGTCGTCCGACCGACGCCTGAGGAGATCGGCCGGTGATCCGTGTCGTGCTCGCCGACGACCACGAGGTCGTGCGCTCGGGTCTCGCCGCGATCTTGTCGGTGGAGCCTGGCATCGAGGTCGTCGCCGAGGTGGGCGACGGGCACGAGGCAGCGCGGGCCTCGCGCGAGCTCGACGCGGACGTGGTCCTGATGGACGTGGAGATGCCCGGCACGGGAGGCATCGAGGGGGTCACACTGACAGCGCGCGCCAACCCGCGGACGAAGGTCGTCATGCTCACGACGTTCGACCTCGACGAGCATGTCGGGGCGGCCCTCGGTGCCGGGGCAGTCGGCTACCTCCTCAAGACGGCCGGGCGCGCGGAACTCGTCGCTGCCGTACGTCAGGCCCATGCCGGCGCACTGTCGCTCGACAGCGAGATCACCCGCCGCCTCGTCGGCCGGTTCATGCGCACGGCGCGCCCGACCGGCACGCCGAGCCCGCTGGACGACCTGACCGAGCGTGAGCTCGAGGTGTTCGGGCTGATGTCGCGCGGGCTGACGAACGCCGAGATCGCCGTGGCGCTCACGGTGAGCGAGCTGACGGTGAAGTCGCACGTCGCCCGGATCCTCGCCAAGACAGGGCTGCGAGACCGCGTCCAGGCGGTGGTGCTCGCCTACGAATCAGGATTCTTGGAGCCCCGCGCGGACCTCTGAACCGTCCGGCAGGAGGAGAGGGCTACTCCGTCCGGACGATGTGGCGGTGGTGGGCGGCGGGTCATCGTGGGACCCGACCCACAACCACACCTGGAGGAACAACGATGCGTGCCCTGACGACGATCGCGGCCCTGGCGTTGGCGGCCGGCGCGTTAACCGCAACACCTGCCTCGGCCTCGGCGACGCCCGCAGTGAACCAGTCCGCTGTCGCCCCGGCCGCCGTCGGCGCGACCGGCACGCTCGTCTACATCAAGGCGCACAACGTCTGGATCTCCACCGCCGACGGTCGGCGCCACCACCGGGTGACCACGGACGGCACCGCCGGCTCGCCGTACTCGTCCCCGTCGATGTCCGACGCCGGCATCGTCGCCGTGTCGAAGGGCTACTCGATCGTCCGGATGCGCCAGAACGGCGTCGTCCTCAACCGGATCGACCCGCCCCCGCTCCCCGGGTCGGCGGGAAGCCCTGTCGACGGCGTCCCCGACAGCGTCATCTCTCCCGACGGCAGCACGATCGCCTGGTCGGTGTCGGCGTACCAGTGTCCGGTCGGGGTGAGCTGCGGGATCCGCTCGGCGACCGGCTACACCGCGGCCGGCAGGTATCAGTCGGCCGGGCGGAGCACGTACTTCCGGAACCCGTCCTGGGTGAGCGGCACCCGCACGCTGCAGGGCGGCGGCTACGGCTCTCACGTCATGCTGCACGACCTCACGACGACCCCGAAGCTGTGGTTCAACGACGACGACGTGTTCGCCGCCTCGACGGATCTCGGGGACTCGGAGCTGAGCCGAGACGGCAAGTACCTCGCGGCCGTCCGCGGGTACGGCGACTCGACGCAGATCGCCTGGTACACCGTCCGAGGGAACGCGAGGACGGGAACGCCTCCGGCGCCGCCGACCGCGCTGTGCAACACGAACGAGGCTGCGGGGTTCGCCGGTCCGACCTTCAGCCCGGACAGCCAGGGCCTCGCGTGGGAGGAGCCGGACGGCATCTGGGTCAAGCGAGGTCTGAGCTCGTGCGACACGCCGCAGCCGTCACTCCTGATCGTGGGTGGATCCCAGCCGCACTGGTCGCCCGCGTCGCTGAACCCACCGGCGGTGGCGAAGCCGGCGCCGCCGAAGCCGAAGACGTTCGTGGTCACGAAGAAGCCGCGGGTCAAGGGCAAGGCGAAGGTCGGCAAGAAGGTGTCGGTCACCGCGGGCACGTGGTCGCCACGTCCGACGAAGGTCACCTACCGCTGGTACCGGGGTGCGAAGGCCATCAAGGGCAAGGCCGGTGCGAAGCGGGTCTACAAGCTCAAGAAGGCTGACCGTGGCAAGAGGCTGCGGGTGAAGGTCACTGTGAAGCGCTCCGGCTACAAGTCGACGTCGGTCTGGTCCACGCGAACCGCGAAGGTGAGGCGCTGACCGTCGCCCGAGATGTCGGCCGACGTGTGGCCTCAGCCGAGGCGAGACGTCGGCCGACGTGTGGCCTCAGCCGAGGACCCGGTCGAGGTAGGCGTTGGTGAACGTCCGCTGCGGGTCGAGCCGGTCGCGTACGGAGCGGAAGTCGTCGAAGCGCGGATAGCGGGCGCGCAACGTATCGGGCTCGAGGGTGTGCAGCTTGCCCCAGTGCGGCCGGCCCTCGTGCTCGCCGAAGATCGCCTCGACGCCCTCGAAATAGCGGCGGTAGTCCATCTGGTGGTACTGGTGAACGGCGACGTAGGCGTTGGCCCGCTCGTAGCCCGTCGACAGCCAGATGTCGTCCGGAGCGGCGAAGCGCACCTCGATCGGGAACGACACCGTCTCGCCAGACCGGTTGACCCATCTGTCGATCTCACTCAGCACGGCAGGCAGCGCGGCGCGCGGCACGGCGTACTCCATCTCTCGGAACCGCACGCGGCGCGGAGAGATGAAGACCGCGGGCGCCCGGTCGGTGTACTCGCGGGCGCCGAGGGCGCGGCCGGAGAGCGCGTTGAGCCGCGGGATCCACCGCGGCTGATGGGTCCCGATGCGGTTGACGACCTCGAAGAGCCCGTTGGACAGCACCTCGTCGTCGATGAGGAAGCGCGCCTTGGACAGCGGCTGACGCTCGGTGCCCTCAGGGACACGGTTGTTGCGCTTGACCAGCGCGCGGTCGGTGTGCGGGAACCAGTAGAACTCGAAGTGGTCGTTGTCCTCGACGAGCGCGTCGAGCCCGGCGACCACGTCGGGGAGACGCATCGGCTCCTCCCGGGCGCGTAGGAGGAACGACGGGACGCAGGCGAAGGTCAGCGACGTGATGATGCCGAGCGCGCCGAGACCGACGCGTGCGGCGCCGAACAGCTCGTGGTCGTCGGGGCTCACGGTCAAGACGGTGCCGTCGCCGGTGACGATCTCCAGACCTGCGATCGCGCCCGCGATGCCGGTGAGTCGCGCCCCTGTGCCGTGGGTGCCGGTGGAGGTGGCGCCTGACACCGTCTGCGGGTCGACGTCGCCCATGTTGGGGAGCGCGAGGCCGATCTGGTCGAGCGCGCGGTTGAGGTCGCGGAGCCTCATGCCGGCGCCCACGGTCAC
>NZ_JARBCJ010000129.1:0-10022 GCF_028803055.1 Mumia sp. | reverse complement strand
CGAGGGCGAGTCCGCCGTCGGCCAGGGACGTTCCGACGCTCAGCTGTATCGGGAGCACCTCCCGCAACCCGCCCGAGGAGTCACGCACCAGGTTGACCCCGCGCACCGTCTGGCTGCCCGACCCGGTCGCGTGGTCGGCTCCGAACCGCTTGCCGTACCAGCGTGGCAGCCCCACCAGCCCCAGTCCCCACGGCGCCACCGTGCGCAACGGCGCCACGAACGAAGCCTCGAGGTCGCCGATCACCTCCTCGGGCGCGAGCGGCTGCAGCGTGGACCAGGCGTGACGCAGACTTCGGACGGTCGTGCTCATACGGGCTCCTGAGTGCGGGCCGACCGAGCCGGGACGGCGTCGATCGGCGTACGGGTTCGTGCCGAGGTGGGCGGCGCCGGGAAGAGACTGGCGAACCGCTCGGCGAGCGCGGTGATGGTCAAGGAGGGGTTCACTCCGAGGTTCGCCGGGATCACGCTCGCATCGGCGACGTACAGGCCCGGATGGCCGTGCACCTCGTGGCGGTCGTCGACCACGCCGGTGCTGCGGTCGACACCCATCACCGCCCCGCCGAGGATGTGCGCGGTGATCGACAGGCCGCCGACCGACTCGCCGAGCAGGTTGAGCGGACGGCCCCCGGAGGAGTCGGCGAACGCCCGGGTCACCGCGTTGGCGACCGGGAGGAAGCTCGGCGGGCGGACCCCGCCGGTGATCCGCGACCTCAGCACCCGGCGCCAGGGACGGACCGGCGAGCGACTCCACTCCAGGGCCAGCTCGTTGTCGCTGTGCTGCATCGTCGTGAGGACGGTCAGGCGCCGGAGGAAGCCTCGGGCGGTGACCAGGCGCGCCTGAGCACCCGGCCTGCGTGCGATGCGACCCAGGACGCGCAGCGCCCGACGGCCCGCCCGCTCACCCTCCACCATCGGCCCGAGCTGGAAGCGCATGTGCCAGCCGCCGACGTACCGGTTCTGGGTGACGTGGGTGTGCGCGTCGGGATGGAAGTCGGAGCTGATCGTGGTGCCGCGCGAGAGATCCTCGCCCGGTGGCGCGAGCACGGCAGTGAGCGCCTCGCTGTTGGTCCGGACGTGTCGGCCGAGGGTGCTCGAGAGGTTGGGGAGCGTCCCGAGGTCGTCACGGCACCGGAACAGCAGGTCGAGCGTGCCCAGCACCCCTGCGGCGAGCACGACACGTCGAGCCCGGACGACCTGTGCCGGCTGGTTGCGCCAGGGATGCCGGGTCCCGACCTCGAAGCCTCCCCCCGGCAGCGGCGTCAGGGACTCGACCTCGTGCTCGGCGCGGATCTCGGCGCCGTACCTCTCGGCGAGGTGCAGGTAGTTGCGCGTGAGCTGGTTCTTCGCGCCGTACGGGCACCCGAGCAGGCACTCGCCGCACAGTCGGCACCCGGTGCGCGCAGGGCCTTCGCCGCCGAAGAACGGATCAGGCTCCGTGACTCCCTCACGGCCGAAGTGGATGGCGAGCGGCACCGGCCCGTACGAGGCCCCGGCGCCGACCGCACGCGCCGCCGCCTGGAGGTGGTCGTCCATGGGGCCGCGGTGCGTCGTCACGACCCGGCCCAGCATCCGCGCCGCGCGTTGCAGGTGCGGGGCGAGCTCGGTCTGCCAGTCCACCCCGAGGGCGCGCAGCGACGGCGCCCGGTAGAAGTCCTTCCCCGGCTCGAGCAGGACGCCCGCCCACACGATCGACCCGCCGCCGACGCCGGTGCCGCCGATGATGCCGACGTGACGGAAGATGCGCTGCCAGAAGAACCCACGCATGCCTACGCCCGGTTGCCAGAGGTACGCCCGCGGATCGCGGCGCGCCCGGCTGAGCGCCCCGTCGTCGAGGCGGCGGCCCTTCTCCAGCACGATGACGCGATGTCCGGCCTCGGTCAGCCGCAGAGCACTGACGGCTCCGCCGAACCCACTGCCCACCACGACGACGTCGATGTCCCAGTCGTCTGCCACCGGGCGCATGCTACGGGGTGTCCGGCACGCCGCGGGCCACGAGCGTCTCGACCAGCCATCGACTGCGCCGCTCGAGCAACCGCGTCATGTAGGAGGTCAGCACGACGCGGTCGGCGAGACGACCGATCGGCCCGACGGGCGCCTCGTACTCGACCACGTCGGTCATCTGCGTGCCACCAGCCACCGCGTCGAACCGGTGCTCGTGCCACCAGCGGTGGAACGGCCCGGAGACCTGCTCGTCGACGAACCGACGCGGAGCCTCGTACTCGGTGATCCGCGATGTCATCCGGAACGGGATCCGGAAGTGCGTCGCCTGCCAGGTGACCGTGTCGTCGAGACGCATCAGCCCGGACGTGACTCCTGCGACGGCCCGCTCACCCGACTGGCTCATCGATGCCGTGTGCGCGTCGACCGAGAGGCTCAGCGCGAAGCACGCCTCAGGCGTGGCAGGCACCAAGGAGGACAGCACGATCGTCGGCACGGCCTGACCGTACCGCCTCCTGCGGACCCGGCGCCGGCCATCTTCATCGCGGCCGGAGAGCGGCTGTCATGAGACGATGCCGGCTCGTTGGACGCTGTTCTTGACGTGGAGGTGACGATGCACGCGACTTCCCTGGGCGACGATGCTGTGCTCGGTCCGCTTGAACCGTCGCGGGCCGGGGAGCTCCTGAACCACATGGACCGAGGACGGGAGTTCGTCGGGCGGTACATCGCGCTGCCCGACGCGGTCACCGACCTGGCGTCGAGCCGCGCCTTCCTCCAGGCGTACGCAGACAAGGCGACCACCGACACCGGCCGGATCTTCGGCATCTGGACGGCAGGCACGCTGGTCGGCGGGGTCCTCTTCCGGACGATGGACGTCGAGCAGGGCACCGCCGAGGCGGGCTGCTGGCTGGAGCCCTCGGCGGTGGGCAGAGGGCTGGTGACCAGGGCCGTGCGCCTCATCATCGACTGGGCCGTCGAGGAACGGGGCATCCATCGCGTCGAGTGGCAGGTCAGCCCGGCCAATGCGGCCAGCATCGCGGTGGCGCGCAGGCTCGGAATGAGGAGCGAGGGCGTGCTGCGAGAGAACTTTCTGCTGCGAGGGACACGACACGACACGGAGGTCTGGTCGGTGCTCGCGCCGGAGTGGCGGGCCAGCACCGGCGCCGGCGCACAGGGCGGCGATCCGGAACTCCGCGGCGCTGGTGGCACCCCCTCCCGGAAAGGAGCGCCGCATATCGACCGTGTGGTGCCAGACCTGTCCGTGTCAGACCTCGCGGCGGCGGTTCGCCAGCACACGGCCGTCCTCGGCATGGACGTCCTGATGGACCACGGCTGGATCGTGACCTTGGGGGACGGCACCGGGCATCAGCTGAGCCTGATGACGACCGACGCCACCGCCACCGTCAACCCCCAGGTCTCCGTCTTCGTCGACGACGTCCACGCTGCCTATCGAGCGGCCCTCGGAGCCCACACTGAGATCGTCCACCCCCTCACCGAGGAGCCTTGGGGGGTCACCCGGTTCTTCTACCGCGACTCCTCGGGCAGCGTCGTCAACGTCGGCTCGCACCGCTGATGCTTCTGACATCGAACGCTGTGGACCTCGAGCCGGCCGCTCGCCGTCAGCACCCGCGCGCTTATCCGTCGATCCGGACCGGTGTCGTGAGCACCCTGCCCTCATCGACGACGCGGGTCTCCCCGGTGATCTCGAAGCGACCGGTCAGCCGGCGGTCCTCGCTGGAGGTGCCGACCGTGACGTCGATCCTGCCGGGCTCGACGACGCGCTCGAGGTCGCGACCGGTGAAGGACGTGCGGTCCATGTGGACGTCGAAGGTGACGGTCGCGGAGCACCCGGCGTCGAGCCGTACCTTGGCGTAGCCGACGAGCTGCTTGAGGGGCCGGGTCACCTGCGCCAGCGGGTCACCGAGATAGAGCTGCACCACCTCGGCCCCGGCGCGGTCACCGACGTTGGTGACGGTCGCCGCCACCTCGACCATCCCGTCGGTCGCCACGCTCTCCTCGCTGATGTGGAGGTCGGTGAGCTCGAACGAGGTGTAGCCGATGCCGTGCCCGAAGGGGAACAGTGGCCGAGGGTCGAGGTTGGAGATGCCCTCGGAGTACCAGGCGAGCGGCGGTGCGAGATAGGTGCCGGGCTGACCACCGTGGTGCGCGGGGATGCCCACGGGCAGCTTGCCCTCCGGGTTGAGGCGTCCCGTCAGGACGCCGGCAAGGGCCGCGCCGCCTTCCTCGCCCGGCATGAACGCCTGGACGATGGCGGCACAGCGGTCGGCGAACGCCCCGAGCGCGTACGGACGACCCGACACGACGACCAGGACGGTCGGTGTCCCCGTGGCCACCACGCGCTCGACGAGCTCCTCCTGGATGCCGGGGAGCCGGAGGTCGACGGCGTCGCAGCCCTCGCCCGAGGTGCCCAGCCCGAACAGTCCCGCCAGGTCCCCCACGACAACGACGGCCACGTCGCTCTCGGCGGCCGCGCCCACCGCCGCGTCGAGGCCTCCGCGATCGGCCTCGGTGACGGACACGCCGAGGTGGTGGACGACCTCGGCCTCGACCTCGCCGCGCAGAGCATCGAGGAGCGTCGGTACGTCGACGCCGAGGTCGTCGCCGCCGTACCGCGACAGCACGTGGTTGGGGAACGAGTAGCAGCCCATGAACGTGTTCGGGTCGTCCGCGCACGGACCGACCAGCGCGATGCGCGACGGGACCTGGAGAGGGAGGACGCCGTCGTTGCTCAGGAGCACGATGCTCTGCTCGGCGAGACGACGGGAGACGTCTCTGTTGCGCGGGCTGTCCAGGTCGGTCGACTCCCCGACCGACGTCGGGTCGTACGCGGGATCCAGCATCCCGAGCTCGATCTTCTGCCGCAGCACCCGCCGGGCCGCCCGGTCCACGTACGCCTCGTCCAGAACCCCGTCGGCGACCGCAGACGCGAGGTCGGCGTACCCGGTCGTGCTGGGGAGCTCCACGTCGAGCCCGGCCTCCAGGGCGAGGATCCCGGCGGCGCGCGGGCCGGCGGCGACGCGGTGGGTGGTCTCGAGGAAGGCGACGGCGAAGTAGTCGGCGACGACCGTGCCGCGGAAGCCCCAGCGGTCGCGCAGGACGTGCGTCAGGAGCCTGTTGCTCGCGAGCGCCGGGAGCCCGTCGACGTCGGAGTACGAGTTCATCACCGAGCGCGCGCCGCCCTCGCGGATCGCCATCTCGAACGGCGGCAGGATCATGTCCTCGAGCTCGCGCGGACCGATCGACACCGGCGCATGGTTGCGCGCCGCCTTGGACGCTGAGTATCCGGCGAAGTGCTTCAGCGTCGCGACGATCCCCGCGCCCTCGAGCCCACGGACGTACGCGGCCCCGAGGGTGCCGACCACGTACGGATCCTCACCGAGGGTCTCCTCGACGCGGCCCCACCGGTAGTCGCGGACCACATCGAGCACCGGCGACAGCCCCTGGTCGACCCCGACCGCCTTCATGTCGCTGCCGATGGCGGCCGCCATCTCCTCGACCAGGTCGGGGTCGAACGTCGCCCCCCACGCGATGGCGGCGGGGTAGACCGTCGCGCCGTACGTCGTGAAGCCGGTCAGGCACTCCTCGTGGGCGATCGCCGGGATCCCGAACCGGGACTGGTCGACGACCTGGCGCTGGTAGTCGCGCAGCCGCTTGACGCCGTCGTCGACGGAGACCGGCTCGGTGCCGAAGTTCCGCGTGAGGTGACCTAGGCCGTGGCGGATGGACTCGTCCCACGACAGCCCGTCGCTCATCGCGCTCTCCATCGGGGCCACGTCACCGGCGACCTGCGAGGAGGCGGCGGGCTGGGGCCAGAAGCTGGCGAGCTGGCCGACCTTCTCGTCGAGGCTCATGGCGGCGAGCAGCGCATCGGCGCGCTCGTCGACGGACGCGGCGGGATCGTTCCAGAGGTTCATCGAGTTCCTTCTGCGGTCGGGACCGGGGCGATTCCGGGAGATGGCGTGGTCGCGCTACTTGGAGAAGCCCGCGGTCAGTCCCGAGACCAGGAACCGACGCCCGATGGCGTAGACGACGAGGAGCGGGATCACGGACAGGACGACGGCGGCGAGGATCGCGGGCACGTTGACCGTGAACGATCCCTGGAACGTCCAGAGGGAGAGCGGCAGGACTCTCTTGTCCGCGCTCTGGGTGAGGATCAGCGGGAAGAGGAACGCGTTCCACACGTTGAGCGCGTCGTAGATGGCGACGGTGATGATCGCGGGCACGGTCATGGGCGTGACGAGCCGCCAGAGCAGGCTCCACTCCGACACGCCGTCGAGCCGCATCGACTCGAACAGCTCTCGAGGGATGTCACGGACGAAGTTGACGAGGATCAGGACGGAGATCGGGATCGCGAAGGCGATCGAGGGAAGGATGAGCGCCCACAACGTGTCATAGAGACCGAGGCGGACGATCAGGTAGTAGACGGGCACGATCGTCGCCTGGATCGGGATGGCGATCCCGAGGAGGAGAACCTCGAAGGCCCGTCGCGACAGAGCCGACCGGTTGTGGACGATCACGTACGCGGCCATCAGCGAGAGCGTGACGGTCACGGCCACCGTCGCGACCGTCACGAGGACCGAGTTGACCAGGTACTTGGTGAAGTCGGCGGCCAGGACCTCACGGTAGGCCGTCAGCGTCGGCTCGGTGGGGATCGAGAGCGGGTTGGACGTGAAGTAGTCCGCGCGAGGGCGGAGGCTGGTGACGACGATGTAGTAGATCGGCACCAGCGTGACCGCCAGCCAGAACGTGCCGACGAGCCCTCCGACGAGGTTGGGCCGTTGGGTACGGGTGCGCATGTCAGAGGCCTTCCATCTGGCTGTCCATGCGTGAGCTGCCGCCGAGCCGGTTCAGCAGGTACGACACGGCAAGACCCACGACGACCAGGAGCACGCCCACGACCGCCGCTCCCCCCATGTCGTACGAGCGGAACCCGCGGAGATACATGTCGAGGGGCATCACGCGGGTGGCGTTGCCCGGTCCGCCGTTCGTCATCACGAAGATGAGGTCGAAGTACGTCAGCGAGCCGACGATCATCAGCGTCGACGAGGTCACGATGGTGTTCTTCAGCTGCGGGAGCGTGATGTGGAAGAAGGTGGTCATCCGCCCTGCCCCGTCGATCGTCGCCGCCTCGTACATCGACCGGGGGATCTGGCGTGCCGCGGCCTGGTAGAGCAACGAGTGGAACGGGATGAAGCACCAGGCGATGACGAACACCAGCGTGGGCATGCTCAGTGACGGGTCGCCGAGCCAGTCCTGGTTGAGCGAGTCGATCCCGAGCGCGGTGCCGAGCCCGAAGTTCGGGTCGAGGAGCGACTTGTACGCGATGCCGACCGCGGCTGCGGAGAACAGCAGGGGGAGAAACAACAGCACCGAGTACACGGCGCGGTAGCGCTGTCGCCCTGCCATGAAGACGCCGAGGAGGAGACTCGTGGGGCACTGGACCAGCCACGAGGCGACCGTGAGGATGACCGACAGCGTGATGGCGTGCTGCGTGACCGGGTCCGAGAGCACCGACGTCCAGTTCGCGGTGCCCGCCCACTCGGGCGTCCCCAGACCGTCCCACGTCGTGAACGACAGGATGACGACACCTGCCAGCGGCACGACGGCGAAGAACGCGAAGAAGCCCATGGCCGGCGCGCTCATCCACAGGGACGGACCGAGGCGACGGGGGCGAGGACGGGCGGGCGGGCTGGTGGACTGGCGGGGCTCTCGGACCCGGTCGGCAACGGTCATGACGCGTCGTTCATCGCCTTCGCGAACTGCTCGGGCGTCTTCTGGCCGAGGAAGAGCTGGCTGAGGTTCGTCAGCAGCGCCTGCGCCTGGCTCGCCGGTAGCGCCTGGTCCCACGACAGCTGGAAGTTGGGCGCGTTCTTGACCATGTCGTACGCGAAGGTGAGAAACGGCGCCTGATCGGAGCCGGCGATCTTGTCCTCGGCACCGACGGTGACCGGGACGCCACCGTTCTTGATCAGCTCGTCCACGTACTTCTCGTCCCACATCGCATCGTTGAGGTAGTCCACGGCGGTGTCCTGCTGCTCCTTGGACGCCTTCGCCGAGACGGACCAGAAGTTGGCCGGGTTGCCGACGATGTTGGCGGGGTCACCCTTGCCACCCTCGACCGACGGGAAGTTGGCGAAGCCCAGGTCGCCGCTGTCGGCGAAGTCCGGGGCGTCGGTGAGGAAGTTGGAGTACGTCCAGGCACCTTGCAGCAGCATGCCGCTCTTGCCGGTGTGCAGGAGGGCGGCATCAGCGTTGGCGTCGGCGACGACGGAGCCGAACTTGTCACCGAAGGCACCAGCGTCGACGAGCTGGGTGATCATGCCGAGCGCCTTGAGCATCTCGGGGCTCGACCAGGCGTCGGGCTTGCCGTCGATGACGGCGTTGAACGTCTCGGGTCCGCCGACGCGGTCGGCGAGGTACTGGATCCACATCAGCTCGGGCCACTGGCTCTGCCCCGCGAGTGCGATCGGGGTGTCGACTCCGGCTCTCTTGAGCTTGGCGACGTCGTCCAGGAGCTCGTCGAACGTGGTGGGCGGACCGTCGACGCCTGCCCCCTCGAGGACCTTGTTGTTCGTGAAGAGGATGACGGGTTGGGCGTTGTTGTTGGGGACCGCGTAGAGCTTGCCGTCGATCTTGCCGCTCTCGAGCACGGAGGGGACGAGTCGCTCCTGAAGCTCCTTCGTCCGAGAGGTCAGGTCGACGACGTCGTCGTTGCCGACGTAGTCCGTGAGAGCGCCGCCGGCCCAGTTGAAGATCAAGGTCGGTGCGCTGCCGGACCCGACGGCGGTCCGGATCTTTTCCTTGTAGGCGTCGTTCGCGAACCAGTCGGTCGCGATCTCCTGGTCGGCGTTGTCGCTGTTCCAGGTCTCGAACGAGCTGCGGAACGTCGCCTCCGAGCCGCCGGTGAGCACCCAGGCGCTCGCGTCCTCGCCGCCGCTCCCGGGATCGGTTCCGCCGCATGCGCTCAGGACGAGGGCGGCCGCGCTCGCCGCGGCGCCGATCGCGACCAGCCTCTTGTTGCCTCTCATGGTGTGCTTCCTCTCCGTGCCGAAACGTTTCGGGCGGTTTCGGTTGAGATGACCATAGACCGGATGTGATGCACGACACAAGAGGTCGAAGTCGGGCGCGACCCGCCGCTGGATCTCTCGCTGTTCTCGCGCGGATCGTGGACGAAACGTTTCGAATCCCGTACGGTGCACGCATGGCCGAGACGCACGTGACCTTGGGGCAGGTCGCCACCCGGGCGGGCGTCTCGAAGGCGACCGCCTCCAAGGTCTTCAACGACCGCGCCGACGTTGCCCCCGAGACGAGGACACGCGTCACCACGGCGGCCGACGAGCTCGGGTACGTGCCCGCGGTCCGCGCCCCTGCTCCCGGCACCACCCAGGTGTGGGTCGTGTTCGACCGCCTCGCCAACGCCTACTCGGCGACGGTGCTCGACGGTCTGCTCGCCGAAGCGCAGGTCCGAGACGCCATCGTCATCGTCAACGAGTTCGGCAACGTCGCCGACGACCGCTTCGCGCCAGGCTCGCCGGCCTGGATCCGGCAGGCTCAGGCGCGCGGCGCCCAGGCCTTCATCCTCGTGACCAACCCGCTCTCCGACGACCACGTCGCTGCCTGCCGCCGCCGCGGGACTCCCCTGATCGTCGTCGACCCGGTGGCTGCGGCACCTGACGGCGTGATGAGCGTCGGCGCGACCAACTGGATGGGCGGCGTGCAGGCCACCGAGCACCTCCTCTCGCTCGGACACACCCGTCTCGCGTACGTCGGTGGAGAGCCGACGTCCACGCCGGCCAACGAGCGGTTGGCGGGATTCCGCAGCGCCATCGAGACGGCCGGCCTCGATCCGAACGCCGCCCCGGTCGTCCCCGGGACGTTCGACTACGACGACGGCCTCGGATGTACGACACTGCTTCGCGACACCGACCGCCCGACCGCCATCTTCACGGCCAGCGATGCCGTGGCTCTCGGCGTGCTCGAGGCCGCGCGCCAGGTCGGCCTGCGCGTTCCCGACGACCTCTCGGTCGTCGGGTTCGACGACACCTTCGCCGCGCACGCGGCCT
>NZ_JARBCJ010000128.1:0-10206 GCF_028803055.1 Mumia sp. | reverse complement strand
CATCGCGAGCAGCGGCATCGTGGCGAGGACGCCGTCGACGCGGCCTCGGTTGCCGGGGTGGGTGGAGTCGGTGACCCAGGCGTTGAACGCGGCGTCGTTGGCGGCCGCGCCGAGGACACTCATCACGCAGTCGAGCAGGATGATGACCGCGATCGCGACCGTCACGGCGTCGACCATCGGGAGCAGCGCCGCGGCGGCATCGACGCTCACCAGCCCGAATGCTGCGGTGCAGGCACCCCACAGGACGTAGCCGCCGGCGATCAGCTCGCGACGCCGCCCGCTGCGGTCCGACGCCGCGCCGGCGAGCAGCGTCGCCACGGTCGCGGCGAGAGCGCTGGCGGCGACCAGCGTCGCCAGCGCCATCGGAGAGTCGGTGATCGTGTCGTAGACGAACACGTTCAGGTACATGTTCTCGACCGTCCAGGCCAGCTGGCCGGTCAGGCCCAGGACGACGACCCACGTCCAGAGGCGACGGTCCGCCGGGTGCTCGTTCATGAGCCGGACTGTAGTGGCGTCGATCACGTCTGCGGCGGATCGGGGCCGCGAGATATTGACAACGTGATTGCATTGAGGATTGTTGACGATCTGTGCGACGCTCGTCACCTCGGTCTCGACGAGGAGGCGCACATGCCCTGGCCCTTCATCCCCCGGCTCCGCCCGCAGCGACCACGCGGTGTGGCCGTCACCGTGGCGGCCCTGCTCACTGCCGCAACGCTTGCCCCTGTCGCCGTCGCCACGGCCGCCCCTGCCGTCGGGGGCGGTGGCAGATCCGCCCACGCCGGGGTCACCCCCGACGGCCTCGCCCGGCTCAAGGCCCTGGCTCCCGTCATGGGCTGCGCGGAAGTGGCCGAGCTCGACCTGACCGGGGTGACCGACGCCCCTGTGGACATCACCTCAGCGACAGTCGTGTCCGCCGGCACCCCGGCGCCGTACTGCGAGGTCCGCGGCACCATCGCCCCGGCCGACACGATCGTCGTCCGGCTCCCGGTCGAGGGCTGGACGCAGCGCTACGTCCAGACCGGCTGCGGCGGTCTCTGCGGCAACGCCACCATCAACTACGGCCAGGCCGCGGGCTGCCCGGTCCTCGCCGACGGGTCGGTCGCGAGCGCGACCACCGACATGGGGCACCAGGGGCAGAACGACGGCTCCTGGGCGGCCGGCAACCCGCAGGCCCAGATCGACTTCGCCTACCGCGGCGTCCACGTGACGGCTCAGACCGCGAAGGCGATCATCCGCGCCTTCTACGGCCGTCGCCCGGCCTACTCCTACTTCACCGGCTGCTCCGACGGCGGCCGTGAGGGGTTGATGGAGGCCCAGCGCTATCCCGACGACTTCGACGGGATCGCCGCCGGTGCGCCGGCCAACAACATGGCCGTCCAGAACACCTTCCACCACGCATGGAACGTCCTCGCCAACAAGGACGAGGACGGACGCTTCATCCTCCTCGCCGACAAGCTGCCGCTGGTCCACTCCGCGGTGATGGCCCGGTGCGACCGCCGCGACGGCGTCGCCGACGGCGTCCTCGACGACCCGCGCGCGTGCGACTTCGACCCGGCCGTCCTTCGGTGCCGACCCGGCCAGGACACGGCGACATGCCTGTCGACGGCGCAGGTGCGGGTCGTTCGCAGGTTGCACGAGGGCGCGACCGACTCCCGTGGTCGTCGTCTCGAACCTGAGATCTCCCACGAGTGGGGCTCGGAGCTCGAGTGGACGCTGTTCGTCCCAGCCAGTCAGGGGCAGACGCCGATGAGCGAGAACTTCGCCCTGTCCTACCTGCGCTACCTCGCCGAGCCGAACGACCCTCGGCCGGACTTCGAGCTCGAGGACATCGAGTTCACCGTGCCGTCGTTCTGGCGAACCGTGCAGTCCTCGAGCTACATGTCAGCGCTCGACCCCGACCTGTCCGCCTTCCGGCGCGGCGGCGGCAAGCTCCTGCTCTGGCACGGCTGGAACGACCAGCACATCTCTCCGCAGTCCACGCTGGCCTACTACGACGCCGTGCAGGACACCCTCGGCGCACGGCGTACGGCGTCGTTCTCGCGGCTGTTCCTCTTCCCCGGGCTCGCGCACTGCAGCGACGGGGCCGGGCCCAACACCTTCGACGTGCTCACCCCGGTGATGGCGTGGGTCGAGAGCGGACGTGCTCCCCGCTCGATCGCCGCCTCGCGGACGGCGGACGGGTCCACCCGGACGCGTCCCGTCTTCCCGTACCCGACGGTGGCGCGGTACGACGGGACGGGCAGCACCGACGAGGCGCGCAACTTCGTGCCGGTCACTCCACGCCGCCAGCCCGGACCGGGCTACCGCTGGGTCGGTGAGCGGCTCTACTCGTCCGACTACCAGACCTGGTGCCGGGCCGTGGACGGGAGGCTCGTCTGCCGTCCGTCCCGCACGTGGCTCACCCGGCGCGGTGACCTGGCCAGGTGACCGACCGGTGGTGCTGCCTCGCTTCCCCTGGGTGAGGCGGCACCACCGATATGATCGACGTCGATGCCGGCGGCAGCTCAGCAGCCGGCGCGAGTGCTTCCCGGGGAGGGCACGCATGGCCGCGACCGAGGGGCGTCCCACGAGCGATCCGCGCGTGGTCACCGACGCCATCCGCGCCGCGATCCTGAGCGCGGAGTTCGCCCCGGGCCAGCGCCTCGTCGAGGCTGACCTGTCCGAGCAGTTCCGCGCGAGCCGGTCGGCCGTGCGTGCCGCGCTGTTCAGCCTGGCGACCGAGGGCCTCGTCGAGCGGATCGCCAACCGGGGCGCACGTGTCCGGGTGGTCTCGCTGGAGGAGGCGACCGAGATCTACGAGGTGCGCATGGTCGTGGAGGCGCTGTGCGCCGCGAAGGCGGCCGAGAGGATCGACGACGCCGACGTCGCGATGCTGCAGCAGATCGGCACCGAGATGCGAGCTGCGGTCACCTCAGGAGACGTGTTCGGCTACTCCGCGCTCAACCAGCGGCTCCACCGCGCCCTGCGCGACCTGAGCGGGCAGAAGACCGCAGCGGACGTCCTCGACCGACTCCGCGGGCAGCTCGTACGCCACCAGTTCCGGCTGGCGACCCAACCCGGGCGCCCGCAGGTCTCGCTCGACGAGCACCTGCAGATCATCGACTCCGTCTGTGCCCGCGACCCCGACGCGGCCGCCATCGCGGTTCGTCGGCACCTCGAGAGCGTCATGGCGGCGATGCGCAAGGCGGCGGAAGCCACGGCCGCCGCCGTCTGACCGCAGGCCCGCGCTGCCCTTCGCTTCCGGCTAGGCGAGCGGCGGGGTGCCGTGGGTGTGGAAGCTCTCGATGGTCTTGAGTCCCCACGCCTGGCCCTTCGCCCGCTCCGCCTCCGTCCACGTGACCAGCGGCCAGTCGGGGGCGAGGACGAGGCGGGTGAGCGGGTTGCAGAGCTCGATGCGGTTGCCGCCCGGCTCGTAGACGTAGAGGAAGAACGTCTGCTGGATGGCGTGCTTGTGCGGGCCCGTCTCGATGAAGACACCGTTGTCGAGACACAGATCGGCGGCGCGAAGGATGTCCTCGCGGGTGTCGGTCGCGAAGGCGACGTGGTGCAGACGCCCCGACGACCCGGACCAGTCCTCCGTGTAGACGAGGTCGTACGACTTGTTGGTGAAGGTCAACCAGCGTGCTGCGACGGTGCCCGAGTCCAGCACGATCTGCTCGGTCGGACGCCCCCCGAGCGTGTGCTCGACGAACTCGACGTTCGGCAGCACCGAGGCCGCCAGGAAGTTGACGTGGTCGAGACGACGCACGCCGACGCCCTGGCGCGGCTTCGCCTGCGGCTGGTTCTTGAGGCCCGGCCGGAGGTCGTCCGGTGCGTCGTACCACGCGGTCTCGTAGTACAGCGCGATCTCGTGGCCGTCGGGATCGGTCGTCACGTACGTCGGTCCGGTGCCCGCGCGTCCGTCGGTCCAGCGGCCGTCGCGCCCGCTCTCCTCGATCGCGCGGACTCGACGGCGCAGCGCCTCGTCGCTCGACGCCCGCAGTGCGGTACGCCGGATCCCCGCGGTCTCGTGCGCCGTGACGACGACGCTCGTGAGCTCGTAGTCGTCAAAGGTCCGCAGGAGGACGGACCCCTCCTCGCGCCCGGCCTCGGTCATGCCCAGGATCTCGGTGAAGAACCAGACGGTCCCGTCCACGTCCGGGGTGAGCAGCTCAACGTGGCCGAGGTGGGCGATGTCGCCGAGGGGTGGGGGCATGGTGGCTCCTTCGGGCAGGGGGTCAGAGACGAGCGGGGCCGGGGAAGACGGTGCCGTCGAGCAGCATGCGGGCCGTCCGCACCACGGACGTCCGGCTGACGCGGGGTGTGTCGCCGGCAGTTTCGTCCACGTCGAGAGCGAGGTCGAGGAAGCCCGTCGGGTGCTCGAGGCGGACACGCCCCCCGGGCCTGGCCGCGAGGTCGTACGCGACCGTGCCGGGTAGTGCGGCGGCCGCGGCGATGGAGGCGCCGCCGAGCACGCCGATCGCCTCGTGGACACGGTGCGGGATGAAGCTCCGGGTGCGCAGCGAACCGCCCTCCTCGGGTGAGGAGACGAGGACGATCTTGGGGACGGTCGACGTCTCGAGATCGGTCGAGAGCCCCATCGCCGCCGACGCGGCGGCCCTGACGAGATGGACGCGCTCCCGCAGCGCGTCGTCGGCCTCGAGCTCGTCGGGCGGCTCGCCCCCGGTGATGCCCAGGTCACCGGCACGGACGACGACCGTGGGCATCCCGTTGTCGATGCACGTGACGTCGAGGCCGGCGAGCCGATCGATGACGGCGCCCGTCGGGAGGAGGGGGGCGGACGGCGGGGCGAGCTCGATGTCGACGGGGGCGGCGGTTCCCGGGACGCCGGCGAGGTCGGTGTCCCCCTCGTACGTCACGGTGCCCCCCGGCGTCCGCACGTGCAGGGTGGCCCGTCCGCCGGTGTTGAGCATCCGGACCCGGACGGGGGTGACGCCACCGTAGGCCCCGACGAGGCCGCGCTCGACCGCGAACGGTCCGACCGCGGCGAGCATGTTTCCGCAGGTCTGGGAGTCGGAGACGACCGGCTTGTCGACGACGACCTGGAGGAAGAGGTAGTCGACGTCGACGTCGGGCTCGGACGAGGTGGAGACGACGGCCACCTTGCTCGTGAGTGGGTGGGCGCCGCCGACGCCGTCGATCTGACGACGGTCGGGGCTGCCCATGACGCGCAGCAACAGGTCGTCACGGTCCGCGCCGCTGGGCGGGAGGTCGTCGGCCAGGAACACCGCCCCCTTGGAGGTGCCGCCCCGCATCAACGCGCACCGGACGCCGTCCGAGGTCACTGCCGGCCCTGGGCGTCGCGGACGGTGTCGTACGGGCGGTACTCGACGCCGAGCCGTGCCAGCACGTCGCGCAGACCGTACCGGTCGAGACCGAGCTGGCCGGCGCGGAACGCCTCGCGGGTCGCCGCCTCCTTCTCGACCCGAGCCTGACACGCCTCGAGGGTCGCCTCGACGTCGCCGAGCGGGACCCGCACGACACCGTCGTCGTCGGCGACCACCACGTCGCCGGGGCAGATCATCTGGTCGGCGATGGTCACCGGGACGTTCACCGAGCCGGCCGTCGCCTTGACCGTGCCTTCGGCACTGACGTGGCGCGACCAGGCGCCGAAGCCCATGGCGCGCAGCTCGGCGGTGTCGCGCACGCCCGAGTCGATCACCACGGCGACGGTCCCTCGGTGCGCGAGCGCGGTGGCGAACAGCTCGCCGAACATCCCGTGGGTCGACGGCGCAGCCGTGGCGACGACGAGCACATCACCGTCACCGCACTGCTCGACCGCGGCGTGGATCATGAGATTGTCACCCGGCCAGCACACGGCGGTCACCGCGCCGCCGGCGACGGTCAGGCCCTGCTGGATGGGTCGCACGTCGGGACCGAGGCTGCCGGTGCGCCCCATCGCCTCGTGGACCGTCGCCACGCCGTACTCGCGCAGCCGTGCCACGGCCGCGGGGTCCGGGCGTGGTGGTGAGGTGACGACGACCGGCGTCATGCCAGTTCACCGGTCACCTGCGGGTAGGGCCGCATGTAGGCCTCGCCGTACGTGGTGCTCGCCAGACCAAGGTTGGGACCGGCGTTGCGCCGCAGCTGGACCCCTCGCCGGGTGGCGAGATCGGTGTAGTAGTCCCAGAGGTGCTGCTGGGCCGCCAGGCACTCCATCGCGGCACGCTTGGTGTCGAAGACCTCGGTGATGTCGAGGAGGACCTCGGGCCGGAAGCCGGACATCTCTGGCTGGTGCGGCTCGAAGAAGAAGACCGGCGGGGCGCCCAAGGGCTCACCGGCGGCGGGGTAGCCGGCCGCCTGTGCGAGCACGCGGGCGTCCAGCGCCATCCGGGCCGCAGCCGGGTGGTCGACGTTGTAGGGGTCCTCGAGGGGATGGGTGAGGACGACGTCGGGCTGCACCTCCCGGTAGAGGCCCACGAGGTCGTCGACGAGCTCGGGCCGAGCCACGAGGGGATAGTCGCCCGCGTCGAAGAAGCGCACGGTCGCCCCCAGGACGGAAGCCGCCTCCTCCGCCTCGGCACGCCGTACCGCCTTGATCTCCTCCAGCGAACGCCCCTCGCGCCACGCTCGGGCGGACTCTCCCCGCTCGCCGAAGGTGAGGCAGGCGATCGTCACCTGCTGGCCCCGCGAGGCGGCGAGCGCGATCGCACCTCCCGCCCGCCACACGAAGTCGCCCGCGTGCGCGGTGACGACGAGAGTGGATCGAGTGCCCGCCGACTCCTCGACTGCAGAGCTCACGGAAGCATCTCCTCCAGGTCGGGCTGCTTGCTGATGAGCTCGTCCTGCTCGGCCAGGTCCGCGAGCTTCTGGACGGAGTCCTCGTCTATCTCCGCGGACCAGCGGGGGAGCATGACGGCCTTGCCGATCGCCGGGTCGATCTCGGTGTAGGTGCCGAGGACGGTGCGGACCTCGTCCGGGTGAGCCTGGGCGTACTCGAGCGACTTCTCCATCGCGGTACGGAACTTCTTGACGACCTCGGGGTTCTTCTCGGCGTACCCCTTCGACGCGAAGTACATGCCCACCTCGAGGTTGGGGTCGGTGGCGGCGTAGTTCGAGACGACCTGCCGGTCGCCCTGCTGGGTGGTGATGGTGAGGAAGGGTTCGACGACCTGCCCGGCGTCGACCGTCCCCTTGGAGACCGCCGCCGCGATGTCGGGGAACGGCAGCTCGATGTAGTCGATCGACGAGGGGTCGCCGCCGTCCTGCCGAACCGCCTCGTTGATGGTCGTGGTGTTGATGTTCTTCAGGGTGTTGACGGCGACCTTCTTGCCGGCGAGGTCGGCGGCGGTCTGGATGTTGCTGTCCTTGGAGACGATGACGGCGCCGAAGTCCTTGCCCGCCTCGCCGGTCGAGGAGACTCCCGCGCTGACTACCTCGAGCGGGAGGCCCTGGGTGTTCGCGAGCAGGAGGGAGATCGTGTTGCTGAAGCCGAACTGGAACTCGTCGCTCACGACCCCGGGGACGATCGCGGCTCCGCCCTGCGCCGTCTTGAGGGTGAGATCGAGGCCCTCGTCCTCGAAGAAGCCCTGGTCGATACCGAGATAGATGGGTGCGACGTCGACGATCGGGATCACACCCACGGTGACGGCGGTGGTGCCGTCCTCGCCTGCCGACGAGTCGTCACCGCCGCAGGCGGTGAGTGCGAGCATCACCGCCGCCACCACGGCGAGGAGCCGGAGCGGGCGCGGAGCGCGGGGGGTGGGCGACCTGTGCATGGGGTCTCCTCGGGGGTCGGGCGGTCGTGCCGGGCGACGGATGCCTCGGGTGAGGTGCCAGGCACGCTACCGATATTGTGAACAATTGTGAAGACGAAATAGCAGACAAGGGTAGAGACCCCTGAGGAGCGCTAGCGTCTGCCCATGAGTCCTTTGCGCCGCACGCTCCCCGTCGCCACCGCTCTCGTCCTCGGCCTGACCGGTGCCGCCCTCGGCTCCTCGGCGAGTGCCGCCCCGGCCGCCCGGCCCCCCGTCGTCGGGCAGCCTGGCGGGTCCTGGGCCGGTGACCCCTACTTCCCGGCCATGGGCGCGACGGGATACGACGCGCTGACCTACCACCTCGACCTCGACTACGACCCGGTCGACGCGACGAGCGGCACCCTGGACGCGACCGCCCAGCTCACGCTTCGGCCCACCACGACGCTGTCGTCGTTCAACCTCGATCTGCGCGGGCTCGACGTCTCGTCGGTCAGCGTCAACGGTCGACGCGCCGGCTTCACCCACGAGGACGGCGAGCTGACGGTGACGCCGCGGCGACCGTTGCGCAAGCACGTCCGGGCGGTCGTGCGCATCTCGTACGGCGGGACGACCGGGCGTCCGGTCGACGCCGAGGGCTCCCTGTACGGGTGGGTCTCGACCGCCGACGGTGCGATGGTCGTCAACGAGCCCGATGGCGCCCCGACGTGGTTCCCGGTCAACGACGACCCCAACGACAAGGCGATCTACACGTTCAGCATCACGGTGCCCAAGGGCAAGGCAGCCGTCGCCAACGGCGTCCAGATCGGCAAGCCGAAGACGCGTGCCGGGCGCACGACCTACCGGTGGTTCGAGTCGAGCCCGATGGCCAGCTACCTCACTACGGCGACGATCGGCGACTTCGACATCACGACCACCCGCGGCCCTCGCGGCATCCCGATCATCAACGCGATCGATCGCGACGTGACGCCGGCCAACCGCGCCACCAGCGAGGCGTCGCTGGCCAAGCAGGCCGACATGATCGCGTTCTTCAGCGACCACTTCGGGCGCTACCCCTTCGCGTCGGCCGGCGCGATCGTCGACGACGACTCGGTCGGCTACGCGCTCGAGACCCAGTCGCGCGCGATCTACTCCCGCTCGGCGAGCGAGGGCACGGTGGCGCACGAGATCGCCCACCAGTGGTACGGCAACGCGGTCTCGCCCCACCGTTGGTCCGACATCTGGCTCAACGAGGGGTTCGCGACCTACGCCGCGTGGATGTGGGGCGAGCACACCGGCGGTCGTACGGTCGAGGCGCGCGCGGCCGCGGTCTACGCGACCCCGGCGACCTCCGGTCTCTGGACGACGGTGATGGCAGACCCGGGCCCGCTGAACCTGTTCGCCGGAGCCGTCTACGACCGGGGAGCGCTGACGCTGCACGAGCTGAAGCAGAAGATCGGCGACGACGCCTTCGCCAGGCTTCTGAAGGCATGGGCGCGTGACTCCCGCTACGGCAACGCGACGACGAGCGACCTGGTCGCGCTGGCGGAGTCGATCTCGGGCCAGGACCTGAGCGCGTTCTTCGATACCTGGGCCTACACGCCGGAGAAGCCCACCACCTGGTGACGCCGGGCACCTCCGCAGGAGGGGCGAGAGGGCGTTGTCACAGACGGGCCTGCTGTCAGGTCACTACGTCGAGGGCAACGCCCTCCGTCAACCGAGCCAGAGAGGTGCAGTCATGAAGGTCACCATCATCGGTGGAACCGGCCTGATCGGATCCAAGATCGTCGAGAGGCTCCGGGCACACGGCCACGAGGCCGTCCCCGCCGCGCTCCAGACGGGCGTCAACACACTCACCAACGAAGGCGTCGACGCCGCGCTCGTCGGCGCCGACGTGGTCGTCGACGTCTCCAACTCGCCGTCGTTCGCCGACGACGACGTCATGAGCTTCTTCGTCACCTCGACGACCAACCTCGTCGGGGCTGCGAAGCGGGCGGGGGTGGGGCACTACGTCGCGCTGTCCGTCGTCGGCGACGACCGCCTTCCCGCGAGCGGCTACCTGCGTGCCAAGGTCGCGCAGGAGAAGCTCATCCAGGAGTCGGGCATCCCGTACTCGATCGTCCGTGCGACCCAGTTCTTCGAGTTCGTCCCGGCCATCGCGGATGCGTCGACGGTCGATGGCGTGATCCACCTCCCACCGGCGCACTTCCAGCCGATGGCCGCGGACGACGTCGCCGCGACCGTCGGTCGTACGGCGGTCGGACCACCCGTGGAGGGCGTCCGCGAGATCGGCGGCCCGGAGAAGGTGCGGATGAGCGAGTTCATCTCCGACGCGCTCCAGCAGACCGGGGACGACCGTGAGGTCGTCGCCGACGAGCACGCGACCTACTTCGGCACCGAGGTCGCCGACGACAGCCTCGTCCCGGCCGACGGTGCCGAGCTGGGCGCCACCACCTACCGCGCCTGGGCCGACGCTCGCAGCGTCTCGGCCTGAGACGCAGAAGGACGCCGGTGACCAGACGCGCTCCGGTCA
>NZ_JARBCJ010000127.1:0-10224 GCF_028803055.1 Mumia sp. | reverse complement strand
CCGACGGGTCGTGCGCCGCCGTGGAGCTCCTCGCCCGTCTGGAGATCTCCGGAACGGCGGTCGCGTGGCCGGTCGCCGTCGTCGCCGAGGCGACCGATCGCTACTCGCTCGACCTGCGCACGTACTGCAGCCAGGTCGTCGTCGACGGGCGTCGCCACCCGAGAGCACCCCTTCTCGGGCCCGGCGCCGTCCGCCCGGACGGTGTCGTCGGCCGGTACCTCGCCGGGCTGGAAGCCGGAGACGTGGACGAGGTCGTGGCGACGTTCGCCGAGGACGGATACCTCCGTGAGGCGGTCGGAGAGCCGGACGTCCATCGCGGCGAGGACGGGCTGCGCTCGTTCTACTCCCGCCTGCTCGGTACGGGCGACGGCGTGGCGCTCGAGTGCTGTCACGCCACCGATGACGGCGTGCGGTGCGTGGTGGAGTACAACGACGTGAGCACTCGCGGAGAGTGGCCGCCCCAGGCCGGCCTCGCCGTCTTCGAGCGTGCCGACGATGGCCGGATCGCCGCCGTGCGCTGCTACGACGACATCGAGCGCCCCGCCGCCGGCCGCCCCTCGTGAGACCGTCCGAACGGGTTTTGTACCACGGCATGGACATATCGGACGTGGCGTAGAACGATACGGGAGGGGCCACCTCGGGAAGGTCTTCGAGCCACTGTCATCGAGTTCCACCGTCTGGCCGTTCGAGCCTGTGCCGAGGAGGCCGCTGTGAGCACTGTCGAGTCATCCGGGACCACTGCTGGGAGCCCGCCGGTCCAACCGGGGGAGATGAGGCTGGAGGTCGTCGTGATCCCCGTCGGGGACGTCGACCGAGCGAAGCAGTTCTACGAAGGGCTGGGCTGGCGACTGGACGCCGATCTCGCGGTCGAGGACGGATATCGCGTCGTGCAGCTGACACCTCCGGGGTCGGGGTGCTCGATCATCTTCGGTGAGGGTGTGAGCGGGGCGGCTCCCGGATCCGCCGAGGGCCTCCAGCTGGCGGTCTACGACATCGACGACGCACGCGCGACGCTGAAAGAGGGCGGCGCCGACGTGAGCGAGGTGTTCCACGACACGACCGGGATCTTCCACCACGCCGGGACGGACGGTCGCGTCGCTGGCCCGGCCGACGGGCACGCCGACTACGGGTCGTTCCTCTCCTTCGCCGACCCCGACGGCAACGGCTGGATCGTGCAGGAGATCAAGACCCGGCTTCCCGGACGCTGAGAGGACACCCGACATGGCGACGATCTACTCCTCGGCCGACGAGCTGGCCGACGCCCTACGCCGCGCCGCCGCCGCCCACGGCGAGCACGAGGCGCGGACCGGTGAGGAAGACGCCGACTGGCCCGCCTGGTACGCGCTGTACATGGTCAGCGAGGCTGCGGGCGAGGAGCTGCCGACGTGAGCGACTTCGACGTCATCGTGCTCGGCGGCGGCTCGCCGGGGGAACACTGCGCAGGTGCACTCGCCGAAGGAGGCCTGCGGGTCGCGGTGGTCGAGCGCGAGCTGGTCGGCGGCGAGTGCTCCTACTGGGCCTGCATCCCCTCGAAGACGTTGCTGCGCCCGGGGGAGGCGGTCCAGGGGGCCCGTGACGCGGCCGCGACGGCGGAGGTGGACGTCGAAGCCGCGCTCGCCTGGCGCGACTTCATGGTGTCGGACTACTCCGACGCCGGCCAGGAGCGCTGGCTCGCCGACAGCTCGATCACCCTGATCCGGGGCAGCGGACGTCTCGCCGGCCCCGGTGCCGTCGAGGTCAACGGCGTCCGCCACACCGCGGACCACGTCGTCCTCGCCAACGGCGCCGAACCGTTCGTCCCGCCCGTGCCGGGTCTGCGCGAGCTCGACGGTGTGTGGACCAGCCGCGAGGCCACCTCGATGAAGGCTGTTCCCCGTCGTCTCCTGATCCTCGGCGGAGGCCCGGTGGGGGTCGAGATGGCCCAGGTCGTACGTCGACTCGGTGGCGAAGCCGTCATCGTCGACACGGGACCGCACCTCCTGGCCCGGGAGGCGGCGCCGCTCGGGGAAGCCCTCGGTCGGACTCTGGGTCGCGAGGGCATCGAGCTCGTGCTGTCGGCGAAGGCCTCGAGCGCGCGTCTGGAGGGCGAGGACTACGTCCTCGGCCTCGACGACGGCCGTGAGGTCCGAGGCGACCGGTTGCTCGTCGCGACCGGTCGCCGTCCGCGCCTGTCCGGGATCGGGCTCGAGACCGTCGGGGTGGAGGCCGACGCCCACGGGGTTCCCGTCGACGGGCGGCTGCGCGTGACCGACGGCCTGTGGGCGATCGGTGACGTCACCGGGCTCTGGCCCCTGACGCACGTCGGCAAGTACCAGGGCGAGGTCGTCGCGGCCAACATCCTGGGCGAGTCGCGTGAAGCCAGCTATGACGCCGTCCCGCGCGTGGTCTACACCGACCCGCAGGCCGCCGCGGTCGGCGCCGACGAGGCCGCGTTCAGCAGCACGGTCATGCTCGCCGACGTCGCCAAGACCGCGACGTACACGCGCGCGTACGCCGAGAGCGACGGATTCCTCACCCTCCTCAGTGACGGTGAGCGGCTCACCGGTGCCTACGCCCTCGGGCCCGACGCCGGGGAGTGGTTGCAGCAGGCGACCCTCGCGATCCGAGCACGCATCCCGCTCGACGTGCTCACCGACACGATCCAACCGTTCCCGACCTTCTCCGAGATCTACGTCCCGGCGCTGAAGAGCCTGCGGGCCGAGATCGCCGCTCGGTCGCGTGAACGCGACGGGGCGCCTAAGGGTGGCTGAGCCGACGAGCGCGCTCGCTCGCGACCGTCTCGCGCACGGCCGGCGCAACCTCGGCGGCGAACCGCTCGGTCGTCGCCACGTCGTCCCCGCCGATCAGGACGGCCGTGATCCCGTGGGTCAGGGCGAGGTCGACGAGGTTGTCGATCCAGCGTGCGGGCGGGCCGCCGAGGATGCCTCCGGCCGTGGAGTCGAAACCGACGTTCATGATGTTGAGGAGCCGCCTCACGTCGCTCGGTGACCGTCCGGCGGCGACAGCAGCATCGTCGATCCGGCCGTTGAGCTCCGGAAGCGACGCGGTGCCGTTCTCGAGATACTCGATCGTCGGGAGCCAGCCGTCGGCCACCGCGCCGGTCAGGGCGAGCATCTTCGGCTTGTAGGCGCCGACCCAGATCTCGATGTCGTGGGCCGGCTGCGGTCCGCGCTTGGCGCCGACGCTCCGGTAGTAGTCGCCGTCCACGCGCACGCCGCCCGGCTGCCCGGTGTCCCAGATCTCGCGGACGATCTCGATGCCCTCGCGGAGAGCGTCGACGCCCTGGCCTGCGGTGAGGCGACGCCCGCCCATGGCGGCGACGCCCTCCCAGAACTCGCCCGCGCCGAGACCGAGCTCGAAGCGCCCGCCGCTGAGGATGTCGAGCGAGGCGGCGGCCCGGGCGAGCACGGCGGGAGGTCGGAGCGGCAGGTTGAGCACGTTGCCGCTGAGGTGCACCCGCTGCGTGCGGGCGGCGGCGTACGCCAGGAGTGTCCAGGTGTCGAGCAGCGCAGGCTGGTACGGGTGGTCCTGGAAGGTCACCAGGTCGAGGCCGGCGCGGTCGGCGGTGACCGCCAGCTCGAGCACATGGTGGGGATCGCGCGAGCGCGGCGTGACGAAGGTGCCGAACAGAAGCTCGTGCCCGTAGTCGGTCATGGTGGTCCTTTCGTCAGCCCGCGTGTGACACCGTCAGGTCGACGGTGGGGGCGATGTTGAAGTTGTCCCGGAAGAGATTGTCGGGGTCGTAGAGGGCCTTGGTCTCGCGGAGCCGGGCGAGGACGGGCGGTGGGAACGCATCGTCGAGACGCTGGGGTCGCAGGTCGGTGTCGAAGCTGAGGTACAGGCCGTGGAAGTGAACGGCCAACGCGTCGAACGCAGGGTCCAGAGCCCCGTGGTCGCGACCCATCGCCGTCACCTGGAACGCCGAGCGACGGTGTGCGAAGGCTGTGCGGTCCGGTGGCACGTCGGCGATGGCGCCTCCCATCGCGCGCAGCTGGAAGTACGCGACCGTGCCACTGTGGAGCAGCCGTGCGGCGTCGCGAGCGAAGGCGGGTGTCAGCTCGGGCAGGAGCGCGGACCTCGACACGGGTTCGCCGTATCCGTGATGGCCGTCGGGCCCGACGTCCTCCGCCTCCGCCATGACGCCGGCATACCGGGTCAGAACGACCTCCTGCCGAAGCAGGTCTCCGAGAGCCACGAACGGTGTCAGGCGCTCGACGATCACGTCGGCGTCGCCGGAGTCGACCAGCGCATACAGCTGGACGACCGACTGCCCGTCGCGCGGGCGTCCGGTGACAAGGAACACCGTGGTGTCGCGGGGAGCCGACGAAGCGAGCCGGCCGTACGTCAGGAGCGCCTGCTCGATGTCGTCGGTGACCAGCACGAGCTTGGCCCACCCCACGTCGTCGACCTCGTCGACCTCGAACTCGAACGACGTGGCGATACCGACGTTGGCGCCTGCGCCTCGCACCGCCCAGAAGAGGTCGGGGTGCTCCTGGTCGGAGACGCGCACCTGACGTCCGTCGGCAAGCACGAGATCGGCCGAGCGGAGGTGGTCGATGGTCAGACCGTGGTGGCGCGACAACAGGCCGATGCCACCCGCGGTGGCGAGTCCGCCGACGCCGACGCCTCCATAGTCACCCGAGCCCAGCGCCCAACCATGAGAGTTCAAAGCTGCGGCGACCTCCTTCCAGGTGGCGCCCGGGCCGACGCGCACTCGCCGACGGCGGGGGTCGACGACCTCGATGCCGTCCAGTGCACCGACGTCGATCACCAGTCCGCCGTCGTTGGTCGAGCGGCCACTGATGCCGTGCCCTCCGCTGCGTACGCCCAGCGGCAGGTGGCGGTGCCGGTGCGCGAAGACGACCGCATCGGCGACCTCGTCGGGCGTCTGCGGCCGGAGCACGAGACCGGGCGCTCCCGACCGCAGGTAGGTGGAGCGGACGGCGGAGAAATTGTCGTCACCCGGTTCGATCGCCGTCCGATGCAGCGATTCGGGCAGCCCGTCGTAGTCGATCCCCGGACGCCGCCTGGACCGTGCCGCCACGGATCGCCCGGACGGGTTGCCGCCGTGGCTCGCCGCAAAGGGGATGAGCCGCTCGACGTCGTGCGCGGTGCGGACTGGGACCACGACCGGCAGGTCGTGGTGGTCGGCCAGCGCGAGGATCTGGGCACGCTCAGCCCCTTCGGGGGCGACGACCCAGCCGGCGTCGGCGACGAGGCGCACGCCGGCCAGGGACTCGAGGGTCTGCCGAGCCTTTGCGACGACCTCGGGGTACGGCGCCGTGCGCGCGGCGTGGTCCGAAGGGTCGGGTGCCGCCCCGTCCCCAGAGACGCCGATGGCGATGTGACCGGTACGAGCCGCGACCCACACGGCCGTCGTCCACGGGTCGAGGGCAGTGTCCGTCCGGATGGCCTCGGCGTCGCCTGGACCCACGACGACGAGATCGAGCCGACCTGCTTCCGCTCGCTGGGCGAGCGCTGTCGCCGACTCGTGGGCGCCGCTCGCCCACTGCGTGTCGAGCAGAATGCCTAGCTGCACGTGTCCCCACTCATCTCTGTCATAGATCATCTCTGACGCAGATGGCCACAACGCCGGCGGTGGCCGTCGTGTTCCCTCCGACGACCGCGGCTTCTTGGTCTCAGATCATCATCTGTCATGATGATCTAGAAAGCAGACGAATTCGAGAGAGGCTCGCCCATGGGCACGCTGTTCAGGCTTGATTCAAGTATTCGGATCGAGGGGTCGGTGACCCGGGCGGTCGCCGACACTTTGCAGGCCGCCGTCGTCGAGGAGATCCCCGCGGTCGAGGTCGTACGCCGCGACATCGGGACCGCGCCCATCGACGCGTCACACTGGGGGGCCGCCGCCTATGCCGGTGGGACGGTCGAGGACGAGCGGACAACGGCGCAGAGCGAGGCGCTCGCCGTCGCCGCTGAGCTGGCGGACGAGCTCGTGGCGGCGGACGTGCTCATCTTCGCCGTCCCCATGTACAACTTCGGCGTGTCCCAGCACTTCAAGACGTGGTTCGACCTGGTGTCGACCGACCCGAGGTTCGCCCCGGGCGCAGGCACCCTCGAGCAACGGCCTGCCTTCCTCGTGACCGCGCGTGGCGGCGGCTACGGTCCCGGCACGCCCCGCGCCGGTTGGGACCACGCGACCGGCTGGATGCGGCGGATGCTCGAAGACCTGTGGGGGCTGGATCTCGACGTGATCGAGACCGAGCTCACGCTGGCGGAGGTCACGCCGGCCATGGCAGAGCTCCGAGAGCTGGCGCAGCACCAGCTGGCCGAGTCGCACGAGGCGGCGCGCCGAGGGGCGCGTTCGGTGACCCTCCACCTGCGCGGCAGCAGCGAACCGTACGGCCAGGGCTCGCTGGCGTCGTAGACGCCACGACGACGGGCGTCCCGCCGCGATGGAGCGCCGGGCTACGCCTCGGCAGCCTCGAGACAGGGATCGAAGTCCGGGTCGCCCGTCGTCGTCGACGCCGCCTTGCAGAGGAGCCGGCGAAAGCTCGCGCGTTCGTCGTCGTCGAGGGCGCTGAGCAGCTGGCGCTCCGCCCCCGAGACCTCGCGGTAGAGGTCTTCGACGGCCCGGCGCCCGCGATCGGTCGCCACGATCTGGCGCTGGCGACGGTCGTTGGGGTTGGGTCGCCGCTCCACCAGACCCGCCTCGACGAGGTCGTCGATCAGGTAGGTCATCACCGTGCGGTCGATGCCGAGATGGTTGGCCAGGGCCAGCTGGCTGGGCTTGTCGCCCTCGAGCACCTCGAGCATGGTCTGGTAGCCGCGAGGCCCGTGGGGGAAGCTGCCCAGCGCCGGCGCGACGGCGTCCCGGTAGGTGCGAAGAAGCACGCCCAGGGCCCAGCCGATGTCGTTCTCGGTGCCCGGCTCGCTCGCACCCGCGTGGGTCTCACTCACCTCCTCATCGTACGACGCCGCGGGGATCGACCTCGATGACCGCCAGGGGCGGTGACGTAGGATCCCCGGGTGCACGATCAGCCCCGCATCGACCCCGACGACCTCGCGACCACCCTCAAGGTCCTCCGACAGCTCCCCGACCTCCACCCCGACCACCCCGACATCCGGACGGTCAAGCGCGAGGCGTCGTTCATGTACAAGCTGATCAAGAAGGCTCGTCGCGACGAGATCCGCCAGGAGCGGCAGCGACACGACCAGGAGATCATCGAGAAGACGGCCACCGGCTCCCCGATGAGGATCGACGACGAGACCGCCGGTATCCCGCTGGTCTCGCACGCGCCGGGTGCTTTCGCCGGCGAGCTGATCACCGCGCGCGGCTGCTACATCTGCAAAGAGGACTTCACTCTCGTCGACGCGTTCTACCACTGGCTCTGCCCTCGGTGCGCCGCGATGTCGCACGCCAAGCGTGACCAGCGGACCGACCTCACCGGCAAGCGCGCCCTGCTCACCGGCGGCCGCGCGAAGATCGGCATGTACATCGCGCTGCGCCTGCTTCGCGACGGAGCGCACACCACCATCACCACCCGGTTCCCCAAGGACGCGGTGCGCCGTTTCGCCGCGATGGAGGACTCGCCCGAGTGGCTGCACCGTCTCAAGGTCGTCGGTATCGACCTGCGCGACCCCGCCCAGGTGATCAGCCTGGCCGACGACGTCGCCGCGGCGGGACCGCTGGACATCCTGATCAACAACGCCTGCCAGACTGTGCGGCGGACGCCGGGTGCGTACTCGCGTCTGGTCGAGATGGAGGGTGCACCCCTTCCGGATCACACCGCGCTGCCCGAGATGCTCTCCTTCGACGGCGTCTCCGAGGCCCACCCCGCTGCGATCGCCGGAGCGCTGTCCACCGCGGCCGTGGCCCATCACGAGGGGGAGTCGCTCGAGGTCGCCGAGGCCGCGCACACGGCGGCCTCGATCACCGCGCTGGCGCTCTCGGCCGGTTCGGCGTCCCTGGCTGCGCACCTCGACGGGACCGCCGTGGACGCCGGCGGGCTGCTCCCCGACCTGCAGACGACCAACTCCTGGACCCAGGTCGTCGACCAGGTCGACCCGCTGGAGCTGCTGGAGGTCCAGCTCTGCAACTCGATCGCACCGTTCCTGCTGGTCTCCCGGCTCCGTCCGGCGATGCGCGCGGCGGTCCAGGCGGGCGCCCGACGGGCGTACGTCGTCAACGTCTCGGCGATGGAGGGGCAGTTCTCCCGTCGCTACAAGGGCCCTGGCCACCCCCACACCAACATGGCCAAGGCGGCGCTCAACATGATGACCCGTACCAGTGCGGGTGAGATGTTCGAGGCCGACAAGATCCTGATGACCGCCGTCGACACCGGCTGGATCACCGACGAGCGTCCTCACCAGGAGAAGCTCCGGATCGCTGCGGAGGGGTGGCACGCGCCCCTCGACCTGGTCGACGGTGCGGCCCGGGTCTACGACCCGGTCGTGCGCGGCGAGCGTGGGGAAGACCTCTACGGCTGCTTCGTGAAGGACTACGAGCCGTCGCCCTGGTGACCGTCTCGTCAGTCGCTCAGGCGGTGAAGAGAGCGCTGTAGGCGTTGAGCGCCGGCTGACCGCCCAGGTGGGCGTAGAGGACGTTCGATCCGCGCGGAATCTCGCCGCTCGTCACCAGGTCGACGAGACCCGCCATCGACTTCCCCTCGTAGACGGGGTCGATGATCATCCCCTCCAGGCGGCCGGACAGCCCGATGGCATCGAGCGTGGAGTGCACGGGGATGCCGTAGCGGTCGCCCGCCCACCCCTCGAGCACGGTGATCTCGTCGTCGGTGAGCTCGCGCCCGAGGCCGATCAGCTCTGCGGTGCCCCGCGCGATGCGAGCGACCTGGGCGCGAGTCGCGTCGACCTCGGCGGAGGCGTCGATGCCGATCACGCGCCGCGGTCGGTCCTGCAGCGCGAATCCGGCGATCATGCCGGCCTGGGTGGACCCGGTCACCGCGCAGACGACGACCGTGTCGAAGAAGACGCCGAGCTCGCGCTCCTGCTGCTGGACCTCGAACGCCCAGTTCGCGAAGCCGAGCCCGCCGAGCCGGTGGTCCGACGCGCCCGCCGGGATGCCGTAGGGCGTGCCGCCGCGCGCGCGGACGTCCTCGAGCGCCTGCTCCCAGCTGCCCTTGACTCCGATGCCGAAGCCGGACGGGTCGAGGCGCACCTCGGCGCCCATGATGCGCGACAGCATGATGTTGCCGACCCGGTCGTTGAGCGGATCGGGCCAGTCGACCCAGCGCTCCTGGACGAGGACGGCCTTCAGGCCGAGCCGGGCGGCGAGGGCCGCGACCTGGCGCGTGTGGTTGGACTGGTAGCCGCCGATGGAGACGAGGGTGTCCGCTCCCTGCTCGAGGATGTCGGGCACGAGGTACTCGAGCTTGCGGGTCTTGTTGCCGCCGTACGCCAGGCCGGAGTTGCAGTCCTCGCGCTTGGCCCAGATGCGGGCGCCGCCGAGATGCCCGGTGAGCCGGTCAAGGGATGGATCGGGCTCGGGCCGAAGAGCAACGGATAGCGGCGGAAGTCCCGCAGCGACATGGTTTCTCCTCGGGTCAGCTGACAATCGCCTTGCCGTACATGTGATGCGCGATGTGTAATATATCGCATGCCGCTCCCGGACAACTCGGTCACGATCGACCGGAGCCTGCTGCGCGACGACGTCTACCGACGCCTGCGCGACGGGATCGTGGACGGCGCCCTGGCGCCCGGGGAGCAGCTGCGCGACGGCGAGCTGGCCGCTCGCCTCGGCGTGAGCCGTACGCCGGTGCGTGAGGCGCTGCTGCGCCTGGCCGACGCGGGTCTGGTGGTTGCGCGGCCCGGTCGGTCGACCACCGTGAGCTCGCTCCAGGTCCAGGACGTCCACGACGCTCGGGTCGTCGTCGCGGCGATGCACGCGGCGGCGGTCAGGGAGGCGATCGACCGGTTCACTCCGTTCGACATCGACGAGATGCGCGACGCCAACCACCGCTTCGCCGAGGCGATCGCGGCGGGTGACGTGGTGGCCGCCCTCCAGGCCGACGGGGAGCTCCACAGCGTTCCGGTCAGACTCGCGGCCAACCGAGCATTGACCTCGGTGCTCGACCAGTACGTCCCCGTCCTGCGGCGGGCCGAGAGGGTTCGGTTCTCGTCGTCGGCCGCACGCGAGTCGATCGCGCGTCACGAGCGTCTCATCGACCGGTGCGAGGCGGGCGACGGCGACGGGGCCGGCGCCATCGAGTACAGCACGTTCGCCAGCCTGTCCGCGGAGCTCGAGGT
>NZ_JARBCJ010000126.1:0-10269 GCF_028803055.1 Mumia sp. | reverse complement strand
CCCCCCCCCCCCGCGTGGGGGGGCGGCGGGGGGGGGCCCGGGGCGGCCCGCCCCCTCGCCCCCCCCCCCATCCCTCGGTGGTAGGTGAGGACGGCGCAGCCGTTGTCGAACGTCGCCACGTCGTCGAGCGCGAACGCTGTGGGCCGGAACGCCGCCGTGAATGCGGGGACGCCCGTGCCGGCGACGACCGGGTACTTCTTGACAACCATCCGGTCGATCTCGTCGAGCAGCTGACCGGCGAGCACACCACCGCCGGCGAGATAGATCCCCAGGGGCGACTCCTCCGCCTTGAGTTCGCGCACCCGTGTCACCGGGTCGGCGGTGGTGACCTCGACCTTGGGGTCGGGCGACTCTGCGAGCGAGCGGCTGAAGACCACCGTGCGGAGGTGGGCGTACGGGTCGGTGAGCCCGAGCGCCAGGCCCGGGTCGTACGTGCGCCGTCCCATCACGACCGTGTCGTACGTGGTCAACGGCGTGTCAGCAACGCCGAGCGCCTCGCGTGCCTGGACCGGGAGGGCATCAGCGCACTCGGTCGCCATGAAGCCCATGAAGTCGTCGGACATCGGGAAGAAGTCGACCTCGTCGTCCGGTCCGGCGATGAAGCCGTCGAGGGTGAGGCCGATGTAGTAGGTCATCGCTCGCATAGCGCCGACACAACCATGCACGGCGGAGGACGTCACCCGAATTCGGCCACGTCAGCGCGCGATTCGGTGAGGAAATCGGGTGCACCCGGCGGAGCAGGCTCGATCTCCTCACCGAATCGCGGAGGAGAGGCGGGCGGCGAGGGCATCCTCGTCCGGGACGAACCACGCCTGGCTCCCCTTGTTGGACTCGCGTACGAGATCACGCAGCGCGTCGCTCGCCTCGACGTACGCCGTGATGTCGCCCAGCACGGCGAGCCGGATGCGGTAGTTCACCAGCTTCTGGAGGATCTCCCCCGCCAACCCCGAGCGGAGCCGGAAGAACTCCGGATCGAGCCGGGAAGCGGGCACCACGACCATCTGCGCGTCGTGCGCCCAGGCGTCGCCGACGAGCTGGGCGCCGTCGGCCGGGGTGGCGATCGGCGGCCCGTCGGGGTCGAGCGAGAGGACGCGGAGGTCCCCGTGCTGGTCGATGCGCATGCCGGTGACCGTACGACGACACCGTGGCCGAGCGCACCCGGATTCTCGCTTCCGCGCTACGTTCGGCCCGTGGTCTCCTCGATCGCCGTCCTCTCCGACGTCCACGGTGTGCTCCCCGTGCTCGACGCGGTCCTCGCCGAGCCCGACGTCGCCCGCGCCGACCGGATCGTCGTCACCGGTGACCATGCTGCGGGCCCGATGCCCGTGGAGGTGCTCGACCGCCTCGTGTCGCTGGGCGACCGCGCGGTCCTCGTCCGCGGCAACGCCGACCGCGAGCTCGTGGCGGTGGCTCGAGGGGGGACGTCGGAGCACCCCGAGTCGCTGTGGGCGGGACGGCAGCTGCGGCCTGACCAGGTCGCGCTCCTCGACGCGCTCCCGCACCCGGTGCGCCTCGACGTCGACGGGTTCGGTCCGGTGGTCTTCTGCCACGGGACACCCCGCGACGACGGCGAGGTCGTGCTCGTCGACACCCGGCTCGAGCGGTGGGCCGAGGTGTTCGCCGACCTCGGCGACGAGGTCCGCACCGTGGTCTGCGGCCACACCCACATGCCGTTCGTACGGCTCGTCGACCGGCGTCTGGTGGTCAACTCCGGCAGCATCGGCATGCCGTACGGACGACCGGGAGGCTCGTGGGCGCTGCTGCGAGACGGTCAGGTCAGCCTGCGTCACACCTCGATCGACGTCGACGCCGTGGTCGCGGAGGTCGTCCGGCGATCGGCGTACGGGCGCCGTGCGGAGTGGGCCGACGAGTATGTGCGCGCACGCCACAGCGACGCGGCGGCCGTGCAGGCCTTCGGCCCGCGTGACGGACGCTGACCGCTGCGCTCAGGAGAACGCCGAGCGGTAGTACTCGGACTGGTCCGCGGCGTACTGCTCGTAGTCGAGCTCGCCCGGGTCGTCCCCCCGCTCGGCGACGACCAGCCGGTCGAGGTAGTAGTCCCAGCCGGGGCCGACGGTCGAGGCGGTCTCGGCGTCGGGCATCGCCTGCGCGAACGCCAGCGTCGTGAAACCTTCGGAGTCGTCCAGGTCGAGCTCGAGCACCCAGTCCGGTCCCGAGCCTTCGGACGGATCCGCGAACCGGACGACGAGGCGCCGCGGCGGCGCGCACTCCTCGACCACGTAGCGCTCCTCTGGCGTGTCCGGGCCCTCGGCCGTCATCGTGAAGGTGACCTCCCCCGTCGCGGGGTCACCGGTCCACGTGCCGATCCAGCGCTCGAGTCGCTCAGGCTCGGTGACGGCCGCCCACACGTCCTCGACCGGAGCGGCGAACCGGCGGTGGAAGACGACGTACTCGGTGCCGTTGCGGCTCTCGCGGCGTCCGGTCGGTGCGATGGTCATGCGGTCTCCTCGTGGTGGGGGTGGTCCTGCTCGGTCGCGGGTCGCCCTGCTGCCCGCTCCCGGACCGTACGGCGGACCTCGAGGTCGAGGCCGTCGAGAGCACGCTCGCTGAAGCGGGACGTCGGAGGGCGCATCTCGTCGAGCCAGACGCGCAAGGGCTCGAGGCCCTCGAGCCGGACCCGGTAGCGGCGTTCGCGCCCGACGGTCTCCGCCTCGACGAGCCCGACGTCAGCGAGCACCTTGAGGTGTCTGCTGATCGCAGGCCTGCTGATGGGGTGCGCAGCCGCGAGGTCGACAACCCGGCTCGGCCCGTCGAGCAGTCGGGTCAGCAGATCGCGGCGTACCGGGTCCGCCACCGCCTCGAAAACCTCCATCGCTCATTGGTAACTGAGGCGTTACCTATTGTCAAGACCCGGTGCCCCGTCGGCGATGAGTTGTGCCGACACCGGCGGTCTGCCCCAAGAACCATGCAGGAGGAACCATGCTGTCCATCCACGACCACACCACGACGTCCGCGGACGGCACGGTGATCGCCTACGACCGCCGGGGGGCCGGGCCACCGCTCGTGCTCGTCGAGCCGGCAGCCCACTTCCGCGGCTTCAGCGCCTTCGACGGACTCGCCGAGCGCCTCGCCTCTGACTTCCGCGTCTACCAGTACGACCGGCGCGGGCGCGGCCTGAGCGCGGACACCCCGCCGTACGCCGTGAGCCGCGAGGTCGAGGACCTGGCCGCGGTCGTCGCCGCCGCCGGGGCTCCCGCCTTCGCGTACGGCTTCTCCAGCGGGGCACTCGTAGCCCTGCACGCCGCTGCCGCCGGCGTCGACCTGCGCGCGCTCGCCCTCCTCGAACCCCCGCTCCAGGCCGAGCCGGCAGAGGGTGACAGCGCATTCACGGCCACGCTGGAGTCGCTGCTCGCGGCGGGCCGTCACGACGAGGCGACCGCGTACTTCCACCGGTCGATCGGGGTCCCCGACGAGATCACCGACGGCATGCGTGACACCCCAGCGTGGGAGGCGATGGTCTCGGTCGCGCCGACCCTGGCCTATGACGCGCGACTCTCGGACGAGTCGTCGCACCGTCTCCTGGAGCGCGTCGACGTCCCTGCGCTCGTCCTCGACAGCAGCGGCAGCACCGACGACCTCACGGGCTGGGCCTCCGCGGCGTCCCGCGCCCTTCCCTACGGCAGCCACCGGAGTCTGCCGGGCGGGTGGCACGGCGTTGACCAGGAGGCCCTGGCCCTCGCGCTCTCGGACTTCTTCGGGACGGCGGACCGCGCGGCACGCGAGGTGGTCGGTCGGCAGCGCTAGGACCGAGCCGGCCCGAACCACGTCGTGAGGGCCTCCCTGAGTCCCGCCGGCGTTCCGTCCCCCACCCAGGCGACATGACCGTCGGGCCGGACGAGCACGGCGCTCGGAGCGGCGACCTCGCCCAGCACGGGCAGCTCCCACGCTCCTGCGACCTGCGCCCGTACGTGCTGGACGCGGTCCGCCCACGGCTCGGCGCCGAGATGCTCGGTCGTCCCGAGGTCGAGGAGGACGGGGCGGGCACCGTGCAGCAGGGAGTAGACACGACGGTCGCCGTCGGGCGCGACCAGGTCGAGGTCGGGCATGCGACGACCGAGCAGGGCATGGCCCTCGCCGAGGTCGTAGGCGGTGTCCAGCCCCGAGGCGAGACCCGCCATCAGGGTGCGAGGGCCGTCGAACCCCACCATCTGGGCGATCGTGCGGCTCAGCGCCGCGGTCCGGGCATCACCTCGCTGGAGCATCGACTGCGCCATCGTGTACTCGAGCACGCGGGCGGTGGCCGGGTGCCGCTCCGCCTGGTAGGTGTCCAGGAGCTCGACGGGCGAGGTGCCCTTGACCACCTGCGCCAGCTTCCAGCCCAGGTTCACCGCGTCCTGCACGCCGAGACCGATCCCCTGCCCACCCGCCGGGTGATGGACGTGGGCGGCGTCGCCGGCGACGAGCACCCGTCCTGCCCGATAGGCGGCGGCCTGCCGGGTCGCGTCGGTGAACCGTGAGACCCACGTCGGGTCGTGGACGCCGAAGTCCGTGCCGTACACGTCCTTCAACGCCTCACCGAGGTCCTCGAGCGTGGGATCGGTGGCGGGGCCGAGCCGCTGCTCGGTCACCACGACCCGGACGGTGCGCCCGTCGTCCATGACGCCCAACCCGTGGATGCCCGTCGCGTCGAGACGGATCCCGTCCGGGATGTCTTCCCTCACCTGCACCTCGGCGATCAGGTGGCTGCGCGTCGCGTCCGAGCCCTCGAACGCGATGCCGGCCTCCTTGCGGACGATGCTGCGTCCGCCGTCGGCACCGACGACGTACGGCGCCCGGAGCGGTGACCCGTCCGCAAGACGGAGGACGACCCCGGTCTCGTCCTGGGCGACACCCGTCACCTCGAGGCCGCGACGGATGGGCACCCCCAGCTCCTCCACCCAGCCGAGCAGGATGCGCTCGATGTGGTTCTGCCACAACCCCAGCGAGTACGGGTGCCGGGTGGGGAAGTCGCTCTGGTCCAGCATCGTGCTGCCGAAGCTGACCACCTGGACCGTCTGCCCCTCGGCCAGGAACCTGTCGGCGATCCCCCGCTGGTCGAGCACCTCGATCGTGCGCGCGTGGAACCCACCCGCCCGGGAGCCCGCGAGCTCCGGTGTCGGTCGCCGCTCGACGACCGTGACCTCCACTCCTGCCAAGGCCAGCTCTCCCGCGAGCATCAGCCCCGTTGGCCCGCTTCCTACGACGACCACGTCGTTCATCTCAGCCCTCCTGTTCGCTCGGCACCGAGCAGTCTGGGGCAGCGACGGGGGCTTGCCGCAAGCCCAGGGGTGCGCTATACGTTGAGGAGGGCAGGGAGCATGGCTTCCTGCCTTCGTCGTGCCCGCGCCCGGATCGGTCGGCGCCCCGCGAGGGTCGTCAGCCGCGGTGGCGGCCGGAGTCAGCCGTACGCCGGCGAAGGCCCAGAGCCAGCGCGGCCAGCGAGACCGCGCCGACTCCCGCGACCACGGCAGCCGAGGTCGTACGACCGACTCCGTCGAGCGGATCGGAGGCGACAGGGCGGGCGCGGTCCGACGGACCACCCGGCTCCGCGAGTGCGCCGGCGACGGGCGCGGAGGTCTCCGCCGTCGTCGGGGTCGGGGCCGTGCTCGGGCTGGGCGTCACGCTCGGCGTCGGTGTCGTCCGAGGAGGCTTCGGCGCCTGGGTCGGAGCGGTTGTCGGTCGCGGTGACGTCCGCGCGGCCTTCGGCTTCGCGGGTGCCGCGCTCGGCTTCGGTGTCGGGGTGGCCGAGGGAGTCGTGGGGGCCGCGGGAGCCGGTCGCGAGCCGGAGCCGGGATAGTTCGCGAACACCTGTACGCCCCAGGTGCTGCCGCCCGCCCTGATGAAGGCGATCCCGATGTCGGTGTAGTCGCCGAGGATGTTCGCACGGTGTCCCGAGGAGTCCATCCAGCCGCCGTGCATGGCGGCACCGCTCGGATAGCCCATCGCGACGTTCTCACCCACCCGACGCCACCCGCTCGGGATCTGGTCGGCGACGTCGGGGTTGTGCGACATGCGCCGGGCATCGGCCATCCGGTGTGCCCAGGCGAGCGCGACCGCGTCGAGGCTGGCGTTGCGGGTCAGCGGTGCGAGGCCCTGCGCCGCGCGGGCAGCGTTCGCGCGTGCACCGATCGTGTCGGCGTCGGACCCAGCGAGGGCGGGGGCGCCCCCGACCAGCACGAGGAGGAACGTCAGCGCCAGGACCACGACGGGCGCGGCCACCCTTCGGTCTCGTGTCGTCACCCGTGGAGACTAGCGGTTCCCCCGGGGGTCGGGTCCAGTCGCGCGACGGGGCTGCTCGGCGGCCGGCTCAGCGGTCGTCGCGGCTGAAGTGCTGGTAGTCCTTGAGCGTCCTCCACGCCCCGCCCCATCCCCAGCCGATCGTCTCGAACGCCCGGACGACCGGTCCGCCGGCGAGGATCATCCCGGGCCGGACGCGGTTGCGGTCGACATAGGCGGTCGCCAGCTCGGGCAGGACCACGTCGCCCTTGACGTACGGGTTCTGGAACGGGTTGATGTCGACCGCCAGACCATAGGCGTGCTCGGAGAACGTGGTCGTGCCGCGGGTGGGCCGGCAGTTGAAGGCACCGGTGTTGTTGCCGTCACCGGTCGGCGGTGCCGACAGCTCCGCCGCGCGGGTGATGCGCATCTCCTCGATCGGGAAGCGGGCGGTGTACATCGCCCGGAAGGCGCGGACGACCTTGCGGGCGACCGTCTTGTTGACCAGGAGCTCGCCGGTGTGGCGGGCGTCGTCGAAGCCCCAGAACGTCAGGCGGATCCAGGCGAGGTCGGACCGCGCGACCGGGCACCCGGGCCGCCAGGTGGAGCGGTCGATGACGCTGTCCGGCGGTGGCGACACGATCCGGCTGGCGAAACCCGACCCGGGCAACGCCGGCAGCTGGTCCGGGAGGGTGAACCGACGGTTCCGCAGTGCCGGAGGGGTCGGGCGGACCTCACCGAAGCCGTCCGTGGTGACGGGGAGCACCCGCCTGCCCAACCACGCCGGAGGCACCGTGCCCGGGGCGGGCCTCGACGAGGGCGTCGGCGTGGCCGCGGGTGGTGTCGTCGCGGAGGGCGCGGTCGTCGGTGGGCTCGCGCTCGGCGACGCCGATGCCGGGGTGCTCTCGGAGCCGGTCGTCGGCTGCGCGTCCGGGTCACCGTTGCAGCCCGCGAGCACGACGGCCAGCGCGATCCCGAGAGCAGGGAGCGAGGTGCGTACGCGGCGGCGCTGCATCCTTCCGAGTCTAGAACCCGATGTTGTCGGCGCCGCCGAACGAACGAGGCACTCGCCCCGGCGTACGCTGCGACCGTGGGGCCAACCACCCGCTCCGACGGTGTCACCGGGTCGAGCGCCCGGTGGCGGATCCGCTCGGGGCAGGGCTGGTACTGGCGTACGTGGCTCGTGGTCGGTGCGTTCGCCGTCGTCACGCTGGTCGGCGCATCTGTCGCCGGCATCCCGATCCGCGACCCGGGCAACGCCTTCTTCCTCTCACGGCTGGCGATCGCGCTGCCCGGACTGCTGGTGCTCGCCGTCGTCGACGCCTGCTGGCGAGCCCACCCACGGACGGTGCGTACGACCCTGGGCGCTCTCCGCGCGAGGTGGACGGCACGCAGGACCGCCGCCGCGGTGAGCGGGCTCGTCGCCTACTACCTCGTCTATCTCTGCTACCACAACCTCAAGAGCTGGGACGTCCTGCTCGACCCCCGCGACGACCTGCTCCTGAGCTGGGACCGGTGGCTGTTCTTCGGCAGCACTCCGGGCGAGGCGCTGCACGACCTGCTGGGCGAGGGGGTCGCGATGTCGATCCTCTCGGTCGTCTACACCGCTTTCACGCCCGTCGTGACGGCGATGCTGCTCGGCTCGTTGGTGTTCACGGCGCGCATCCGGCACGGGTTCGTGATGCTCGTGGCGGGCATGTGGGGATGGATCCTCGGGGTCGGCTCGTACTACCTGATCCCGTCCCTGGGACCGTTCTGGCGGCTGCCGGAGGACTACGCCGATCTTCCCCGCACGGTCATCCAGGACATGTGGGAGAAGGACATCGCTGGTCGCGAGCACCTGCTGGCCCATCCAGAGGCGCCGGACGCGTTCGCCCAGATCTCCGCGTTCGCGAGCCTGCACGTCGCGTTCACCACGCTGGTCTGGTTGATGGCGCGCTACTACGGGCTCCGGCGCCTGAGCCACGTCCTCGGCGTCTTCGTCCTCGCCACGATCGTGGCGACGTTCTACCTTGGCTGGCACTACGTCGCCGACGACGTGGCCGGGGTCGCGATCGGCTTCCTCGCCGTCTTCCTGGGCCGCAAGACGGTCTACCCCCGGCGGTCGGAGGAGCCGAGCCGAGAATGAGGGCGGCGGCGTCCCTCTCGTCTGCGGATCGGGACGGGCGGATCACCTTTGGTCGCGGCCGGGCTAGTCCTTCGGACGATGCCGGGACGCCCGCACCGTTCGTACGGTCGGGCCATGACCGTCGAACCTCCCACCACGACGCTCGGCTACACGCGCTCGGACGCGATCGGCACCGCCGTCGTCTTCGGTGTCGGCGGGCTCCTCCTCTTCCTGCTCGCCCCCGTCCTGGCGGCATGGTTGGCCGACGTCCCTGTCGTCCCGTTCAAGGGCCCGCTGGAGTGGGTGGCGTCGTTCGACCAGCCGTGGGCGTGGGTGGCGCGTCCTACCGTCGGTCTGCTCCTCGGCCTCGCCCTCGCTGCCTCCGAGATCTGGGGCGCCTACCGGTTGGAGGTCGACGACGACGCCGTGGTGGTGCACCACGGCGACGACCGTCGCCGCATCGACCGTACGCAGGTCGTGGCGGTCTATCGCGACGGCAAGAAGGTCGTCGTCGACGGCCACGACGGTCGTCGCCTCTTCGAGCAGGAGGTGGAGGCGAGTCGCAAGGCAGTCGCCGCCGCGTTCCAACGCCACGGCTATCCGTGGGAAGGGCTGTGACGACGACCTCGAGTCAGCGCCGAGCGCGCCACTCCCTCGCAAACGGCGGCAGACCCGTCACCGGCGACCTCCGGAGGAAGGTGCCGGTGACCTCCGGACGGCTGGCCGTGTAGAGCCACGTGTCGAAGAGGTCGTCGAGCTGTTGCCCCGAGACACGCTCGGCGTAGGCGATGAACTGCGGGGTCGTGACGTTGCCGCCCGCGTTGCGCCGTGCCCAGCCGCGCAGGATCGCGAAGAAGTCGTCGTCTCCGACGGCGAGCCGCAGCTGGTGCAACGTCATCGCACCGCGGTCGTACACCGCGTTCGCGAACAGGCCGTCCGGTCCCGGGTCGCCGATCGTGAGGTCCCAGAACGGGTCCTCGGCCGGGTAGGCCGCGTAGGTGTCGTCGAAGATCTCCTGGGCCGTGGCCTCGCCCTTGTCCTCCCACCAGAGCCACTCGGCGTACGACGCGAAGCCTTCGTTGAGCCAGATGTCGCTCCACCGCTCGACCGCGAGACTGTCCCCGTACCACTGATGGGCGAGCTCGTGCACGACCACGGCCTCGGCGGCCTGTTCGCTTCCACCGATCTGCTCCTGCGAGTAGATCGGCCGCGTCTGGTTCTCCAGGGCGAACCCGAGGTTGGGGTACGCATCGACGATGCCACCGGACGAGGAGAACGGGTAGCGCCCGAAGGTGTCCTGCAAGAAGTCGAGGATCCGCGGGTGCTTGGCGAACGCCGCCTCCGCCTTGTCGCCGACGGTCGCGGGGCCTTCGTCCGGCGTGCCGGCGATCCAGTCGTTGGGGTTGGGCTCGCTCCCTGCGGGAGCGCCGCTGACGGTCCAGCCGTCCAGCTCGTCGCCGTCGGCCTCGAACGACGTGCTGCCTGCTCCGGTCGGGGTGGTGATGTCGTCGACGAAGACGCCGCCGGCCTGGACCACGTCGTCGCTCGCATACGTCAGGGACAGCTCCACCGACCGGCCCGTCCAGGCACCCAGGTCGACGCGCCACTGCTCGTAACCGTCGGACTGGCCGGTGGCGGCGTTCCAGGACCCGCTCGAGCCCGTCGCTGCGCACGTGTCGTCGCCCTGCGCCGTCTGGTAGTGCTCGAGGAACGGGTGCAGCGTCAGCCAGTACGGGCAGGAGTTGCCGACCTCGGTGCTGGTCGCTCCGCCGAGGTCGGGCAGGGTCGTCCAGTCGTCCGCTCCAGGGGTCCGCGCCTCCACGAAGAAGTAGTCCCAGTCCTCCTCGGTCGACCGGTCCACCCAGAACCTCAGCTGCCCACCGGCCGCCGGGACCTCGACCGTGCGGGTCAGCCGCTTGTAGGACAGGCTGGCGGCCTGCGAGATG
>NZ_JARBCJ010000125.1:0-10275 GCF_028803055.1 Mumia sp. | reverse complement strand
CAGGAACACACCACCGACTGGCAGAGCCTCGTCCGGCGGGACGACATCGACCTGATCGACGTCTGCACCCCGGGCGACAGCCACGCCGAGAACGCGTGCGCCGCGCTCGCCGCCGGCAAGCACGTGCTGTGCGAGAAGCCGCTGGCCAACACCGTCGACGAGGCCGAGCTGAGGGCGGGCGTCGCCGCGGAGGCCTCGCAGGACGGGGTGTTCGCGATGGTCGGCTTCACCTATCGCCGTACGCCGGCGTTGTCGCTCGCCCGGCGGCTCGTCGAGGAGGGGCGCCTGGGCACCATCCGCCACATCCGCGCGCAGTACCTCCAGGACTGGCTGGTCGACCCCGACAGCCCGCTCACCTGGCGGCTCGACAAGTCGCTCGCCGGCTCGGGCGCGCTCGGCGACATCGGTGCGCACATCGTCGACGCGGCCCAGTTCGTGACCGGGGCACGGATCAGCGCCGTCAGCGGGGTCCTTCAGACCTTCGTGGACACGCGTCCGGTCGCGGGTGACCACGGCACGCTGGGAGGCACCGGGAGCGCCGCGGCCGAACGCGGCCCCGTCACCGTCGACGACGCGACCGCGTTCACCGCCCGCTTCGACAACGGTGCGCTCGGCGTCTTCGAGGCGACTCGCTTCGCCACCGGCCGCAAGAACGCGTTCCGGATCGAGGTCAGCGGGTCCGGTGGAGCGCTCGCGTTCGACTTCGAGGAGATGAACGTCCTCCACCTGTACGACGCCTCCGACTCCGCCGAGACAGCCGGCTTCCGGAGGATCGTCGTCACCGAACCCACCCACCCGTACGTCGCCGCCTGGTGGCCGGCAGGTCACGGGCTCGGCTACGAGCACGGCTTCACCCATCAGGTCGTCGACCTCGTCAAGGCCATCGCCGCCGGTGAGCAGCCGCGGCCCTCGTTCGCCGACGGGCTCGCGGTGCAGCGTGTGCTGGCTGCCGTGGAGGCCAGCTCCGAGGACGACTCTCGTCAGCAGAAGGTTCCGCACGAAGGAGAGGCACCATGACGCGACCGATCACGCTCTTCACCGGCCAGTGGGCCGACCTGCCGTTCGAGGAGGTCGCCAGGCTGGCGTCGGGGTGGGGCTACGACGGCCTCGAGATCGCCTGCTGGGGCGATCACTTCGACCCGTGGGCGGCGGTGGAGGAGGACGGCTACGTCCAGGCCAAGCTCGACCTCCTCGACAAGTACGGGCTGAAGGTCTACGCGATCTCCAACCACCTCAAGGGCCAGGCGGTCTGCGACGACCCGATCGACCAGCGGCACCGGGACATGCTGCCCGACCGGATCTGGGGCGACGGCGATGCCGAAGGGGTACGTCAGCGTGCGGCCGAGGAGATGAAGAACACCGCTCGCGCTGCGCGGATGCTCGGTGTCGACACGGTCGTCGGGTTCACCGGGTCGTCGATCTGGAAGTACGTCGCGATGTTCCCGCCTGCCTCGGCGGCGCTCGTCGACGCCGGGTACGACGACTTCGCGAACCGGTGGACCCCGATCCTCGACGTGTTCGACGCCGAGGGTGTCCGCTTCGCCCACGAGGTGCACCCGAGCGAGATCGCGTACGACTACTGGACCACCGTCCGCACGCTCGAGGCGATCGGACACCGGGAGGCGTTCGGACTCAACTGGGACCCGTCGCACTTCGTCTGGCAGGACCTCGACCCGCTCGGGTTCCTGTGGGACTTCAAGGACCGGATCTATCACGTCGACTGCAAGGACGCGAAGAAGCAGGTCGGCAACGGACGCAACGGCCGTCTCGGATCGCACCTCCCGTGGGCCGATCCGCGGCGCGGCTGGGACTTCGTGTCGACCGGTCGCGGCGACGTCCCGTGGGAGGCGTGCTTCCGGATGCTCAACACGATCGGCTACGACGGCCCGGTCTCGATCGAGTGGGAGGACGCGGGCATGGATCGGCTCCTCGGGGCTCCGGAGGCCCTCGCGTTCGTCAAGCGCAACCTCTTCGACGCCCCCGAGGCCGCGTTCGACGCCGCGTTCAGCACTCGGGACTGAACGCGGTGTCGTCCGCACGTCGGCGCCGGGTCAGCGCCGTACGGTGATCCGTACCGGCTTCGAGCGGCTGGCCCGCGTCGTCGACGAGCCCTTGTAGGTGACGGTGATGCGGTGCTTGCCGGCCCTCTTCAGCCGAGGAAGGCGGACGACGCGCCGGCCGCTCGCACCGATCCTGACGACCTTGAGCCTGCGCTTCCCGTCTCGTACGACGAGTCGGCCGCCCAGCCTGCGGCCGTCAGCAGCCACCACGCGGACCCGGATCCGGGCGCGCTTGGTGCGAGAGATGCGGTGCTTGCCGATCACCCGCGCCTGCGTGCGGGTGGTGACCTTCGCCGGCGGCCGGACGACGGGCGGCCGCGGCGGAGCGGTCGAGGGAGCCAGCGCCGCGACGAAGGCCCGGGCGATCACCTGGTGACCGGTGTCGTTGGCGTGGATGTCGGTGTACGGGGTGCACATCCAGGTCCACTGGCAGACACGGGCGACGTTGAGTGGCACGTCTCCGAAGGGCGGCGGCAACGTGATCGTCCTGCCCTCGGCGGAGGAGAACGCCCCCGCGACGTCGGCGGTCACGAACCCGTGGGCGGCGTTGGCGCCGCTGATCGCCGCGTTGAGCTGGCTCGCGACGGGCACGGAGATCGTCGCGAGGGGCTTGTTGCCGTTGACGTAGGCCGCGAGGAACGGGTTGTAGTAGGTCATGCCGACGTAGCGCGGCGTGCTGCCCCCGGCCTCGCGGAGCGCGGCATCGATGAGCGCGACGTTCGTCCCGACCCGCGTGATCCCCGTGGTGAGGCACTCGAGGGCGCCGGCGTCGATCGCGCCGCTGGAGGGCACGCACGGATGGATGTCGTTGGCTCCGATCCCGAGCGACACGTACGTCACCTTCCCGCGGTGCGCGGCGAGGAAGCTCGTCGCCGCCTCGAGCTGGCTGGTGGCGTCGTACCCGGAGTAGTCGCAGGGTGTGCTGCGCAGGTCTGGGAGGCCGTCGACGAACGACTTCGTCGTCTCGCCGCTGCATCCGAGTCTGATGTGCACGAGACCGGGCTCGCGAGCTGCGAGGACCTCGTAGAGGCGGCTCGTGTACGCGACCGCCGGCTCGTCCGTCCCGGTGTCGGGCTGGTATCCGGTGGCCAGCGAGTCACCGAGCGAGACGTAGTAGGTGGGGGCAGGGTCAGCGGCCTCGGCCGGCGACCCGACCGCAGCGAGGCCGGCGACGGAGAGGGCCGCGACGAGCGGCACGACGACGGCTCTGCGGAGCATGGACATGACGTGGTCTCCCTCTGCCGGACAACGGAGGCAGCCTAGGCGCTCAGGGGCCTCGCCGCCGCTCGCGCAGGCGTTGCCCTCGGTCTAGGTTTGCTGACAGACCGGGACCATCGAGGGGGCCTCGTGGACGTCGACAACCCGCTGCGCGCACTGGTGATCGAGGACGAGCCCGATGCGGCCGAGTTTGCTCGCATCGCCCTTCAGCGGTTCGCCGGCATGGAGGTGGTGGTCGCGGGCGACGCGGACGAGGCGCTCGCCGCGCTCCAGGTGGGATCGTTCGACGTGGTGGTGAGCGACATCGAGCTCCCCGGTCGCTCGGGTCTCGACATCCTGCCCATGGTGCGTGAGCTCGCCCCTGGCGTCCCCGTCATCATCCTCACCGCGCACGGCGTCGTCTCCTACGCCGTCGAGGCGCTGCGCAACGACGCGGACGAGTTCCTGGTCAAGCCGATCGCGCCCGCGGACCTCGCCTCACGAGCCCAGGAGCTCGCCTCCGAGAGCAGAGAGGCCCGGACTCGGTCACACATCACCGTGCTCGCCGTCGGCGCCCATCCCGACGACGTCGAGATCGGGGTCGGGGCCACGCTCGCCGCACACGCGGCCGCCGGGGACCAGGTCGTCATCCTCACGTTGTCTCGCGGTGGGGTGGGAGGGGACACCGCCGTCCGTCGCAGGGAGGCCGCCGACGCCGCCGCCGTGATCGGTGCGCGCCTCGTCCACCTCCCGTTCGCGGACACCCGCATCGAGCCGGCCAGCGGGGTGACCGCCGCGATCGAGGAGGTCGTGGCGGACGTGGAGCCGCAGCGTGTCTACACCCACGGCCCCCACGACCGGCATCTCGACCACCGCGCGGTGTTCCAGGCCGTCGAGGTGGCGGCGCGGTCGGTGCCCGGCCTCTGGTGCTTCGAGAGCCCGTCGAGCACCGTCGACTTCAGACCGAATCGCTTCATCGACGTCGAGGGCTTCGTCGAGACCAAGCTGCGCATGCTGGCGGCGTACGCGTCGCAGAGCCACCGCGACTACATGGCGCCGGACCTCGTGCGTGCGACCGCTCGTTACTGGTCGCGCTTCAGCCCTGCCCGTGAGGTGGAGCCGCTGGAGACCGTGCGTGCCGCCGAGTTCGTCACCTCCGAACACGGTCAGGAGCACGGGTGAGCCCGTCCGCGAGCAGCCGGAAGTGGTTCGGGCGCCTCGGGCTCGAGCCGGTGACGGTCGCATCCCGCGAGCTGCCGTTCACCCTGCTCTACCTTGCCGTGCTGCTGGACGCCGCGCTGCAGCGTCGCCCGTTCGACGCCCCCCTCCTCATCGTCATCTCGGCGACGCTGGTCCTGTCGACGCAGCTCGTCGCGGGTTACGGTCGGCGGCACCACTGGCCGAGCCCGTGGAACTACGTCTTCCCCCTGGTGCAGCTCGTCTCGTTGACCCTGTTCCAGTACGGGGTGACTGAGAGTCTTGAGCTGGTCACGGTCGTGCTCTACTTCGTGCCGGTCGCCAACCTGGCGATCCAGCCTGGGTCGCGCGGAGTCGTCATCGCCATCGTGGCTGCCATGGGACTGACGGCGTTCGGGGCGTTCACCGGCCTCGTCGCCTATCGCGCGGCGTCGCCGGGGCTCCATGTGCTCGTCGTGACAGGGTGCACGTTCGTGGTGGCCGCCTGGTTGTCGTCTACCACACGGCAGCTCCGAGAGCGGACCGCCGCCCTGGAAGCGCTGCGACGCGAGCAGGACGTGACGTTGAGTCGCCTCGAGGCGAACCGCGACCGTCTCGAGGCCCTCACCCAGCGACTCGAGGAGTCCCGTGCGCTCCTCGCGAGCGTGATCGAGGCCGCCACGGAGCAGGCGATCATCGCCCTGGACGAGCACGGCACGATCGTCTTCGCCAACCCGGGAGCGCGACGCCTGTTCGGCAGCGCTGAGGCCACTCTCCTCGGGGCCCCGGTGACGGAGATCTTCCAGGCCGACGAGCTGCGCTCCGCGGCGGTCGAGCGCGGGTACGGTACGACCTCTGCCGACCTGCTGCATGTGGTCCTCGGAGAGGCGGCAGAAGGACGCCCGGAGCACCGTGACTGGGTCCTGGCCCGCCCCGACGGCACGACCGTGCCAGCAGACGTCACGGTGACGCGACGCCCGCATTCCGACGACGGTCGACCGTACGGCTACCTGATCATCGCGACGGATCTCACCCAGCGCCGGGAGGCCGAGCGGCTTCAGGACGAGTTCATCGGGCTGGTCAGCCACGAGCTCCGCACCCCGCTCGCGTCGATCATGGGCTACGTCGAGATCCTGCGGTCCGACGAAGGCGAGCTCACGCCCGACCAGAGCCGATCCGTCGCCGTGATCGAGCGGAACGCGCAGCGCCTCCTGCGGCTCGTCGAGGACCTGCTGGTCAGCGTGCGCATGGTCGCCGGGACCTTCGCGCTCGACGCCGGGCCGACAGATGCCGTACAGGTCGTTCAGCGCTCGGTCGCGAACCTCCTTCCTGCCGCGGACGCGGCAGGTATCGTCCTCACGGTCGACGCACCGGCCGCAGTCCCCCTCCTGTCCGATGCCGAGCGGCTCGGCCAGGTCGTCGAGAACCTCGTCAGCAACGCCGTCAAGGCCTCCGAGCGCGGCGCGACGGTCCGGGTGACGCTCCGCCCGCTCAGGACGGGCTCCGGTGAGACGGGGGTGCGGCTCACGGTTGCCGACGACGGCCCGGGCATGAGCGCTGGCGACGTCGCTCACGTGACGGAGCGCTTCTACCGCGCCGACACCGCACGACGTCTGCGTGTCCGCGGTCTCGGCCTCGGCCTGTCGATCGTGAAGGCGATCGTCGACGCCCACGGCGGGACGATGTCGATCGAGAGTGCACCGGGCGTGGGGACGTCGATCACGGTCGACCTGCCGGACGTCAGCCCCCCGCCCACGCCTGCGCCAGGGCCTCCCACTGCTCAGGAGTGATCAGAGAGTAGGGAGTGACGTTCACCGCCGTGATCCCGTTGGTCACGGCCGACCGCACCGCCTCACCGAGCCTGTCGGCGCTGATGGTCTGGGGAAGGGGCACCTGCGGCCCCGCGGTCCACAACCCGATGGAGGGCATGAGCCGCGACATGCCGTAGCCCGCTGCCCGCAACGCCGCGGTCAGGGTCTCGATATCGCCGGCGGGCCGCGCGGGCCTGCCGATGTAGGTCCACAGCTGGAGGCGCAGCTCAGGCACCTCGGCGATCAGGATCTCGTAGTCCTGTCCGCTGTCGGGCCGGCCGGCAGCGGGGTCGTCCCAGTTGACCCGTACGTCCAGGCCGAGCTCGATGGGAGCGCCGTCCTCCTGGACGCGGTCGAGCGCCGTTCGCATCCGGCTCAACAGGCCGGCAAGGACCTGGGACCGCCAGCGCCCCAGCTCGGGCGCCGAGGTGTCGAGGGCACCGGTCGACGTACGGGGCCAGTCCGCCTGGCCGGTCATCTCACGGTAGAGCGCGAGATCGTCGGCGCCGAACGTGTCGAAGATCAGCAGCTCCGTGATCTCGATCAACGGCGGGTCGTACCGCTCGGCGAGCGCCTCGACGTAGTCCACCAGGCGGTCGCCGACCTCACCCCTGGCCAGCTGCCAGGCCGAGGCCGCATAGCGTGACCGCTTCCCGTCCGCACCGACTCCCGCGATCGAGGGGTCCTCCTGGATCCACTTCGGGACGAACGCGTCGACGATGAGGTTCAGCTGACGCGTTCCTCCTTCGGGGGACTCGCGCAGTCCGCGCGCGGCGACGGCGACGTGGTCGGTCCCCGCTTCGGCCGCTGCCTCCGGGTGAGCAGCCCAGTCGAACGCCGTGAACTCGACCCGACCGGCGTTGACCTCCACCGTCGTCGCGTCGACCGAGGCCAGCCGCTCCGAGACCTCGTCCCAGTCGGTGTCCGGATCAGTGACGATGCCGAAGTCGATGCTGATCGAGCGGGTCTCCTCAGGGGCGCTGGCCGCCCGCAGCGGCGACCGGGGTGAGGAGTCGTCATCGGACCAGGGGCGTGTGACGAACAGCGCGACCACTGTGCCGATCACGACGAGGCTGGTCAGGAGGAGGTCCAAGGAGGGTCGTCGACGAGGCCGGCCACCGACACCGTCCCCGTGCGTTCGAGCTTGTTCCATCGGTTCTCGGCCCCCTTCAGCTCGAGCCAGACAGCGCGGATCATCACCAGCGTCATCACGCTGGAGTAGAGAGGCCAGGCCAGGAGTGTCCACCCGTACTCGAGATCACGCGGTGTGCGGTCGAGAGCGACAGCGAGGATCAGCAGCGCGACGGAGCCGGGCAGGCCGACGAGGATCAACAGGTCCCACAGCTCCGTCGGCGGGGTGGCGATCTCGCCGGTCAGCGCCGGTGCAGCGATGACGAGAACACCGAGGACCTGCAGGAACGGCACGACGATCTGCGTGACGGTGTTGAACAGCAGGTAGGCCCCGAACGCCCCGAATCGAAGGTTGGCGATCATGCGCCAGTGCAGCCGAGTGACCTGCAGGAGGCCGCGCGCCCACCGGACCCGTTGTCGCCACAGGGCGCGGGGTGTCGACGGCGACTCTGCGTAGAGGAGGGCGTGGGGGGCGAAGGCGACGCGGTAGCCGGCGCCGTACACCCGCCACGTCAGCTCGAGGTCCTCGCCGACGGTGTCCTCACGGACGGCCCCGACCTTGTCGAGCACCTCTCGTCGGTACGCCCCGATGTTGCCCGAGACGATCGGGAGGCAGTGCAGCTCGTCGAGACTGCGACGCATGAGGCCCGTCCCGAGGTGGCTGATGAGCGCGAGGAACCTGGTCTGAACCCGGTCGAGGTTCACGGGCCGGTCGTTGCCGCAGACGGCGCCGACGCGGTCGTCTCGGAATCCCTTGAGCATCCGGTCGATGGTGTGCGGCTGGAAGAGGCCGTCGGCGTCCACCAGAAGGAGCACGGATCCCTTCGAGTGCGCGATCCCGGTGTTGAGGGCGGCCCCTTTGCCCCGGTTGGCCTGGGTCAGCGCGGTCAGCTGCGGGACGTCGGCCGCGACGGCCGTGGCCCTCGTGAACGTGTCGTCGGTCGACCCGTCGTCGACGCAGATGATCTCGTAGCGGTCGTAGGTGCTGCGTGCGATCGAGCGCAGGCAGTTGTCGAGGACGACCCCCTCGTTGTAGGCCGGCACGATCACGCTGACGAACGGCGGCTCCTCGAAGATCGTCGTCCCCACGAGCGGCACGGTGTCGTCGTGTCCGGGGCGGCGCAGCTCGAACACCACGGCGAAGGGGACGAGGGCGAGGCGGACGGCCCCGGTTGCGAGGACCGTCAGGGCCACGACAACGGCGATCCCCTCGAGAACGGCGGTCACGGCGGACGGAGCCACTCGTCGAGGACGAGGTCGAGCAGCTCGGGGGCGTGGGCGGAGAGTGCCCCGAACCTCCCGTTCACCTCGAGGACGTACGGCGAGCCGGTCGAGTCGAGACGAACGTCCATGTCCACGGGCCCGACGAGGTCGAGAGCCTCGACCGCGGCGACGGCGACCGCGGCGACCTCGGCCGTCTGACCGTCTGGGGCGCGGATCGCACCGGCGGCGTTGCCCACCCGCCCTTCCTTGAGGAGGGTCTTCTCGAGCACGACGACGGTCGACCGTCCGGTCAGCGGCGACCGGTAGACCTGTGGCGCGTACTCGGGGCCGTCGACGAAGCACTGGACGATCCAGCCCGCGCCGGCGTCGGACCAGTCCAGGTCGGACGGGTTCTCGACGACGGTGACCCCGCGTCCGCCCCGCGACACGCGGGGCTTGACCACGACCGGCCCGCCCGCCCAGGCGACGGCTGCCGCGGTGTCGTCGAGCTCCGAGGCGGCGGCGTGGGCGGGGACCGGAACCCCGGCGGCCGCAAGGGTCCACATCGTGAGGAGCTTGTCCGCGGCCAGCGCGGACGCGAGCGCTCCGGCGACCACCACCGAGGCGCCGGGCGCCGCAGCGGCGGCGAGGACGTCGCGCAGCACCGAGACCTGCGGGAGCTCGTCCTGCACGGTCGGGATCACGAGGTCGGGACGGACCTGCTCGACGATCGAGCGCATGGTCGGTGCGTACGCGGGATCGTCGGCGCGCGCCGCGGCCGCCGTACGCGAGAACGCCGTACCGTCGAGGGCCGTCAGGTCGACACCGACGGAGACCGTCTCCTCGCCGCGGACGAGACGACCGGCGAGCTGCTGGCCGAGCGAGGACCCTGCCGGACCGCCGGCGCCGGAGACGAGGACGGTGGGCATGTCCCGAGTCTGCCACCGGGCAGCCGGTGCCGCCCTTCCTGCCAGACCACGGCCGCCGGGACAACGTGAGTGGGCCATACTTGCCCCAAGGATCAGCCCTGGCGAGTGGCAGCGCGCGGGCCCTTCTGATCCTTCGGGCCTCTAGCTCAATCGGCAGAGCAGCGGACTTTTAATCCGCGGGTTCAGGGTTCGATCCCCTGGGGGCCCACCCAGAACCGGGTCTGATCTGCACCCCTGCAGATCAGACCTGGTGCCTGACGGGGGTGCCCTGGTGATAGACCTGCTGCCATCCGCCCGCACGCTCGCACCAGATCGACGTACGGCGCGCGCGTTGCCCGCCCCTCTCGGACTCCCAGAAGACCTGGATGATGCCGGGGGCCAGTGTCCGGGCGGTGAGACCGGTGAGCCTGATGTCGGCACGATCGCCCTCGACACTCTCGTCGCGCAGCATGGCCAGGGTGCTGTGGAGATCCCAACGACGACCGGATGCCCCGATCTCCAGGAAGTCGGCGGCAAGGAGCTCCCTGAGTCGAGCCTCCTCGGCTCGGCAGGCCGGCGTCTGGAGCTCTCGCTCCAGCTCGAGCACGCGATCCACGGGCTGGGGCGAGCTGTGCGACGTCATGTCGTGGATGGTAGGCGCCGCTGAGGTGGGTCTCTCCACCTACTCTCCACGAAGACGCGATCGAGCACGTTGGTCGGTGGTCACCTGCTCGAAGGTGTGTTTGAACGTCTCGTACGCGTCGGCTCCGACCGTCGCCGCAAGCCGCG
>NZ_JARBCJ010000124.1:0-10345 GCF_028803055.1 Mumia sp. | reverse complement strand
CGCTCCGGGTACGGCAAAGACCTGTCGATGTACGGCCTCGAGGACTACACCCGCGTCAAGCACGTGATGAGCAACCTCGAGGCCTGAGCGCCGCCCTGTCCGGTCACACCAGGCCGGCCTCGTGGACCGCGATCGCGACCTGGACGCGGTTCGCGGCGTCGAGCTTGGTGAGGATCCGCGACACGTGCGCCTTCGCGGTCGCGAGGCTCATGTGCAGGTCGACGGCGATCTCGGCGTTGGACATCCCGCGTCCGACGGCGACCGCCACCTCGCGCTCGCGCTCGCTGAGCACGGCCAGCCGCTCTTTCGCGTCGCCGTCGCCGTCCCCGAGGTCGCGGACCCGCCGGATCAGCTGCTCGGTCACGCTCGGCGACAGCATCGGGTCGCCCGCGGCAACTTTGCGCACGGCATCGACCAGCACCTCCGGCGCGGTGTCCTTCAGCAGGAACCCGCTCGCGCCGTGCCGCAGCGCGCGCAGCACGTAGTCGTCGGCGTCGAAGGTCGTCAGGACGATCACGTGGGGCGCCGACGGGGCGCGCTCGAGCTCGGCCGTGGCGGAGAGCCCGTCCATGCGGGGCATCCGGATATCCATGAGCACGACGTCGACGGGTGTCGACCGGAGGACACGGAGGGCGTCGAGACCGTCGGCGGCCTCGGCGACGACCTCGACGTCGTCGGCGCCGCCGAGGATCAGCCTCAGCCCGGCCCGTACGAGGGCGTCGTCGTCGACCAGCGCGACCCGGATCATGCCGGCCACGGTAGTACGAGGGTCAGGACGAACTCGTCCCCGGTCACCCGATGCGAGAGCGTCCCGCCGACGAGGTCGGCACGCTCCGAGAGGCCCACCAGCCCCAGCCCCGACGTAGGCAGACGGTCCTGCGTCGACCCCACCCGCAACGGGTTGCGAGCCTCGATGACGATCCCGTCGCCTGGCTCGCCCCGCATCACCACCGACAGCATCGTGTCCGGAGCGTGCTTGTGCGCGTTGGTGAGTGCCTCCTGAACGACGCGGTAGGCGGTCCGGCCGATGCGCTCGGGCGGCGCGTGCGGTGAGAGGTCATCGGTGAGGGAGACCCGCATCCCCGCGGCGCGCGCACCGCTCACCAGGTCGGGCAGGTCCCGCCACGACGGCTGAGGGCGGTCGCCCGCCCCGGCGTCCTCGTCGGCGCGGAGGATGCCGAGCACCTCGCGCAGGTCGGTGAGCGCGAGGTGGGCGTTGTCCCGGATCACCTCCGACGAGGTGCGGACCTCCTCCGGTGGCAGGTCGGTGCGGTACGCCAGCGCGCCGGCGTGCATCGCGACCATCGAGATGCGGTGGGCCAGCACGTCGTGCATCTCGCGTGCGATCCGGGCCCGCTCTGCCGTGCGAGCCTGGGCGACGCGGCTCGCCTGCTCCGCCTCCGCCACCCGAGCACGCTCCCGCAAGGTGTAGAGCAGCTCGCGGCGCGACCCCACGTACATGCCCACCGCGAACATCGTGACCACGATCGGCACGCTGAGAGCCAGGACGATCCTCCAGTCGTCCTCGAGAGTCGGGTCGATGAGCGTGACGACGACGGTCTGCACGGCCACGAGCAGGCCGATACCGACGATCTCGCGCAGCCTGCGCCGCGTCGCGAGCGAGACCACCGCGAGGACGGCGGGACCGGCGGCGGCGTACGAGAACGCTCCGATCACCGTGACCGCGGCGGCCACCGCCACGGGGTGCTGCCGGCGCCTCGTGACCAGCGCAAGAGCGACCAGACCTCCGACGAGGTCGGCCCAGAACCACCGGGGTGCGTGCTCTGCCTGCCACTGCGCCACACCCGACAGCCAGGTCACAGCGCTGATCAGGACCGCCAGGACGTAGCGCCAGAGCTGGCTCCACCACCGCAGCGGCGGCTGGTACGCCGCGGGGTCGACCTCGTTCACAGCCACAGCCTAGGCACTGGGCACGGTCGGCGAACCGGCCGAAGGTCGGTCTCCGACCCCGTACCCCCTACTTTCGGCCACGTCGGCCGAGCCAATGGGCCGATGTGGATGACCGCGCGCTGCGCGATGCTGGAGCCATGATTGAAGTCCAGAACCTCTCGAAGAGGTACGGCGACCACCTCGCGGTCGACGACATCTCCTTCACCTGTCGTCCCGGCTCGGTGACCGGCTTCCTCGGTCCGAACGGTGCCGGCAAGTCGACGACCCTGCGGATGCTCGCCGGGCTCACGATCCCGACCGCCGGCTCGGCGACCATCGGCAGCCACCGCTACACCGACATCCCCAACCCGGGCACCCAGATCGGCGTCCTCCTCGACGCGTCGGCCCAGCACAACGGCCGCACCGGTCGTGAGGTCCTCACGATCGCGAGCCGCACGATGGGCCTGGACCGCGGGCGCGTCGACCAGATGCTCGAGGTCGTCGGGTTGTCTCCCAAGGAGGCCAAGCGGCGGGTCGGCAACTACTCGCTCGGCATGCGCCAGCGGCTGGGCATCGCCGTAGCGCTGATGCCGACCCCCAGGTGCTGATCCTCGACGAGCCGGCCAACGGTCTGGACCCGGCAGGCATCCACTGGATGCGCCAGCTGCTGCGCCACTACGCCGACCGCGGCGGCACGGTGCTGCTCTCCTCGCACCTGCTGCACGAGATCGAGGTCATCGCCGACGAGATCATCGTGATCGGCAACGGCAAGATCGTCGCGCAGGGGCACAAGGAGGAGCTGCTCGCCGGTGCCGGCACGTTCGTACGGGCGGAGGAGGCGGACGCGCTGGCGCGGGCGCTGTCCGTCGCAGGCATCCACGTCACGCCGGCGACCGCTGACGGCTTCGTCACCGACGCTGATCCTGTCGCCGTCGGCAAGGCGGCGGCTGCTGCCGGCGTCGCTCTCGTCGAGCTCCGACCCGGTGACCGCGCGGGGTTGGAGGACCTGTTCCTCCAGCTCACCGCCGACAACCAGCGCGACCCGCTCGCGCCCACCCCCGCCCCGGACGCCGGCCCCCGGCCCGGCTTCGGCCCGCCCGATCCCCAAGGAGGACAGGCATGACCGCGCTCGCCCCGGAGGTCGGGATCGACCTCACCCGTCCTCGGGTGCCCTTCACCCGCCTGGTGGCCGTCGAGCTGCGCAAGCTCGCCGACACCCGTGCGGGCAAGTGGTTGCTCGGCACCGTGGCCGTGATCAGCGTCGTCGTGATGGTGATCATGCTGTGGGTCGTGCTGGCCAACGACATCTCGGTCTCGTTCAAGGACTTCCTCACCGCTATGAGCGTCCCGATGGGAGTTCTGCTGCCGGTGCTCGGAGTGCTGTCGGTGACCAGCGAGTGGTCGCAACGGACGGCCCTCGTCACGTTCACCCTCGAGCCGCACCGCGGCCGCGTCCTCGCGGCGAAGGTCGTCGTGGGGCTGATCGTGGCGCTGTTCGCGGTGGTCGTCGCGGCGATCGCGGCCGCGTTCGGCAACGTCTTCGCCGGGCTCGCGTCGGACACGACGGTCTGGAACGTCAACGCGGTGGAGCTCCTCGGCTTCTACGCGATGCAGGCTCTCGGGATCCTGATGGGGCTCACGTTCGGCGCTCTGCTGCTCAGCTCGCCGGCGGCGATCGTCGTCTACTTCGCCTGGGCCTTCGTCCTCCCGACGATCTTCGCGGTGGCGTCGGTCTTCATCGACTGGTTCGGCGACCTGCTCCCGTGGATCGACTTCGCGACCGCACAGATGCCGTTGTTCGACGGAGGCTGGACCGGGGAGAAGTGGGCCCAGCTCCTGGTCTCCGGGACGATCTGGCTGATCATCCCGTTCGTCGTCGGGGCGCGGCGCGTCCTGCGCAGCGAGATCAAGTAGCCGGCACCAGCCGAGGACGACGTCGCGGGCGCACCTGAGACACTGGTCTCATGGTGCAAACCCGCGACGTCGTCGTGCTCGGATCGACCGGCTCCATCGGGACACAGGCGCTCGAGATCGTCGCCGCGAACCCTGACCGCTTCCGGGTCGTCGGCATCGCCGCCGGCGGCAGCGACCCGGTCCTCCTCGCCCAGCAGGCCATCGCCCACGAGGTCGAGGTGGTCGCGGTCGCGCAGGCCACGGCCGCCCAGGACGTGCAGCTGGCCTTGTATGCCGAGGCCCAGCGGCGCGGGTACGCCCACGGGCAGCACCGGCTGCCCCGCATCCTCGCCGGCCCCCGCGCCGCCACCGAGCTCGCGGCGACCCGCTGCGACGTGGTCCTCAACGGCATCACCGGCGCCGTCGGCCTCGGTCCCACGATCGCCGCCCTCGAGGCAGGCACGACGCTCGCCCTGGCCAACAAGGAGTCGCTGATCATCGGTGGGCCGGTGGTCACGGCGCTGGCACGACCCGGTCAGATCGTCCCCGTCGACTCCGAGCACTCGGCGATCGCGCAGGCGCTGCGAGGCGGGACCGCGGAGGAGGTGCGCCGCCTGGTGCTGACGGCCAGCGGTGGCCCGTTCCGCGGCAGGTCCCGCGCCGAGCTGCAGGATGTGACCCCGGACCAGGCCCTGGACCATCCCAACTTCGCGATGGGTCGGGTCATCACGATCAACTCGGCGACCCTCGTCAACAAGGGCCTCGAGGTCATCGAGGCGCACCTTCTCTTCGACGTGCCGATGGACCGCGTCGACGTCGTCGTGCACCCGCAGCAGATGATCCACTCGATGGTCGAGTTCGTCGACGGGTCCACGCTGGCGCAGGCATCGCCGCCCTCGATGCTGATCCCGATCGCCCTCGGCATGGGGTGGCCCGACCGCGTCCCGGACGCCGGTCCGGGATGCGACTGGACCCAGGCGTCGACCTGGGACTTCGCCCCGCTCGACGACGAGGCGTTCCCGGCCGTGCGCCTCGCCCGCGAGGCCGGCGCCTTCGGCCGTACGGCACCGGCGGTCTACAACGCCGCCAACGAGGAGTGCGTCGGCGCGTTCCTCGAAGGGAACCTTCCGTTCCTCTCGATCGTGGACACGGTGGGCGCCGTGCTCTCGGAGCACCTCACCGACGCGGGCGTACGCTCGAAGACGGAGCCGGTGACCGCGGACGACGTCCTCGCCGCGGACGCGGCCGCCCGCGAGCGGGCGCAGGAGCTGATGGCAGCGACGACCAGGACGAGGCAGGAGAGCCGATGAACGCGACACCGTGGCTGTACGCCCTCGGCGTCGTCGTGCTCGTCGTCGGCATCGCGGTCTCGATCGCCCTGCACGAGCTCGGTCACATGGTGCCCGCCAAGCTCTTCGGCACCAAGGTCACCCAGTACTTCATCGGCTTCGGACGGACGCTGTGGTCGACCCGCAAGGGCGAGACCGAGTACGGCGTCAAGGCGGTCCCACTCGGCGGCTACGTCAAGATCGTCGGCATGCTTCCGCCCAACAAGGGTGACGATCCGGGCACCGTCCGCAAGTCCAACACCGGGATGTTCACGCAGCTGGCGTTCGACGCCCGCTCGGCCGAGTACGAGCACGTCACCCCCGAGGACGAGCCGCGCCTCTTCTATCGCCTGCCGTGGTGGAAGAAGGCGATCGTGATGGCCGGCGGACCGGTCGTCAACCTGGTGATCGCCTTCATCCTGTTCGCCGCGCTCTTCATGACGATCCCTTCCCAGAACGTCGAGAACGCCACGACGACGGTCGAGACGGTGTCCGACTGCGCGATCCCCGCCGCCGAGGCCGGTCGCAAGTGCACCGCCGCCGACCCGGTCACTCCCGCCAAGCAGGCAGGTCTGACCCCGGGTGACACCATCACCTCCTTCAACGGCACGCCCATCAGCAGCTGGGACCAGCTCACCGACCTCATCCGGGCGAACGGCGACAGCCCCGCCACGATCGAGTACGTCCGTGACGGTGCCGAGCAGCAGGTCACCGTCAACACGTCGGTCCAGCCGCGGCCAACCAAGACCGACCCCGACAAGGTCGAGCGCGTCGGTTTCCTCGGAGTCAGCCCCTACGTCCCCGCTCAGCGCGAGGACCTCGGTTTCGCCGTGGCGACGATGGGGGACATGACCGTCAGCACGGTGAAGGCCATCGGCTCGCTGCCGGAGAAGATGGTCGAGGTCACCAAGGCGGCGTTCGGGGCCGAGCGCGGCCAGGACACCCCCATGAGCCCGGTGGGCGCCAGCCGGGTGGCGGGTGAGCTGACCTCGGCCGAGGGCGCCACCTGGAGCGACCGCGTCTTCAGCGTCGGCCTGCTGCTCGCGGGGCTCAACCTCTTCCTCGGGCTCTTCAACCTGATCCCGCTCCTGCCGCTCGACGGCGGCCACATCGCCGGAGCGCTCTGGGAGGGCCTGCGCAACGCGATCGCTCGACTTCGTCGTCGGCCGATCCCCGGGCCGGTCGACGTCGCCAAGATGCTGCCGGTCGCCTACGCCGTGGGTGCCGTCCTCTTGGTGATGGGCATCATCCTGGTCTACACCGACATCGTGAACCCCGTACGCCTCACCTGAGGCCCGACCGCACGCACGCGAGGAGATTCGTACCCGCATGGACGTCAACCTGGGAATGCCGGCCGCCCCGCCTCCGGTGCTCCGGCCCCGTCGGCCGACCCGCAAGATCAAGGTCGGCAAGGTGGAGGTCGGGGGAGACGCGCCGGTCTCGGTGCAGTCCATGACGACGACCCCGACCGTCGACGTCAACGCGACGCTGCAGCAGATCGCGGAGCTCACGGCGGCGGGTTGCGACATCGTCCGCGTCGCGTGCCCGAGCCAGGACGACGCCGAGGCGCTGCCCGACATCGCGCGCAAGTCGCAGATCCCGGTGATCGCCGACATCCACTTCCAGCCGAAGTACGTCTTCGCTGCGATCGAGGCCGGCTGCGCGGCCGTCCGCGTCAACCCCGGCAACATCCGCAAGTTCGACGACCAGATCAAGGAGATCGCGCAGGCCGCGAAGGACCACGGCACGTCGATCCGGATCGGCGTCAACGCGGGCTCGCTCGACAAGCGCCTGCTGGAGAAGTACGGCAAGCCGACCCCGGAGGCGCTCGTGGAGTCGGCCGTCTGGGAGGCGTCGCTGTTCGAGGAGCACGACTTCCACGACTTCAAGATCTCGGTCAAGCACAACGACCCCGTCGTGATGGTCCGGGCGTACGAGCTGCTCGCCGAGAAGGGCGACTGGCCGTTGCACCTCGGTGTCACCGAGGCAGGCCCCGCGTTCCAGGGCACGATCAAGTCCGCGACCGCCTTCGGGGCGTTGCTCAGCCAGGGCATCGGCGACACCATCCGGGTCTCGCTGTCGGCCCCGCCGGTCGAGGAGGTCAAGGTCGGCATCCAGATCCTCCAGTCGCTCAACCTCCGTCCCCGCAAGCTCGAGATCGTGTCCTGCCCGTCGTGCGGGCGGGCCCAGGTCGACGTCTACACGCTCGCCGAGGAGGTCACCGCCGGGCTCGAGGGCATGGAGGTGCCGCTGCGCGTCGCCGTGATGGGCTGTGTCGTGAACGGCCCCGGTGAGGCGCGTGAGGCCGACCTCGGCGTCGCGTCGGGCAACGGCAAGGGGCAGATCTTCGTCAAGGGCGAGGTCATCAAGACCGTGCCGGAGTCCAAGATCGTGGAGACCCTGATCGAGGAGGCGATGAGGATCGCCGAGGGGATGGAGCCGATCGAGGGCGCGTCGCCGGCCGTGGCGGTCTCGTAGGCGATCGCCTACTCGCCGAGGCCGCCGCCGGCCAGCTCGACGACGATGTCGAGGTGGCCGACGTGCCTCGCGTACTCCTGCACGAGGTGGAGCAGGATCCAGGCAAGGTTGGGCGGGTCGGCCTCGAAGCGTCCACCCATCACGGCCAGATCGTTCAGCGACGCGGCGCCGGTGATGGCCCGGGAGCGTTCGACCTGCTCCTCGAAGCGTGCGCGCAGCACCTCGTACGTCTCGTCGTCGGCGACGAACCATGCGTCCGACCCAGGTCGCTCGTCGCCCCACGGGTCTGCGACCTGCTCGCCGAGGAAGCCCCACTGGAGCCACCGGCGCTCGACGTGGCGCAGGTGCTTGAGCAGACCCAGCGGCGTCCACCCCGAGGGCAGGCGGCTGCGGGAGCGCTCGGCGTCGGAGAGGGAGGCGAGCTTGCGCAGCAGCGCGTCGCGCTGGTGGTCGAGCTGTCCCTCGGCGATGGCCTGGGGATCGCGGAGAGAGGTGGCGGGCTCCCCGAGCGGTGCGGTCGTCATGCCGCGCACCCTACGCCGCGACGGCGAGACATGGTCGTGGGCGACCGCGCCAGATAGGCTCGTCCCACCGACGGCGTGAGGAGGCCCGGTGCTGAGCACGGCTGAGGGTGTCCGCGTCCTGCGCGAGGGAGACATCCCCGCGCTGCAGGAGCTGATCGACCGCGACGCGATCGTCAACCTCTTCGTCGACCACCGCACCAGCAGCACGCGGCTGTCTCCCCGCTGGCTGGGCGGAGAGATGTGGGGCTACTTCGAGGGCGACACCCTGGTGTCCGCGTGTCACGTCGCCGCCAACTTCGTCCCGGTCGAGGCGACGCCGCACGCGGTGGAGGCGTTCGCCGAGCGCGCGCGCACGACGGGGCGGCTGTCGTCGTCGATCGTCGGACCTCGCTCCGCGGCCCTCGGTCTGTGGGAGCGCCTGGAGGGGTCGTGGGGACCTGCTCGCTCGCTCCGCCTCGACCAGCCGTTCCTCCAGATCGCCGGGCCGCCGCTCGTGGCTCCTGACTGGCGCGTCCGCCCGGTGCTCATCGACGAGGTCGACATCCTCTATCCGGCGAGCGTCGCGATGTTCGAGGAGGAGGTCGGCGAGAGCCCGGAGCTCCCCGGCCGCAACAGCTATCGTGCTCGGGTCACCCAGCTGGTCGCGCGCGGCTGGGCGTACGCGATCATTCAGGACGGCCAGGTGCTGTTCAAGGCGGAGGTCGGCTCGGCCTCGGCCAAGGGCTGCCAGATCCAAGGCGTCTACGTGGCTCCCGAGCACCGGGGGAGCGGGCTCGGGACGGCGGGGATGGCGGCGGTCGTCGAGCGCGCCCGCCGCGAGGTCGCACCGGTCGTCTCGCTCTACGTCAACGACTACAACGTCGCCGCGCGACGGGTCTACGAGAGGGTCGGGTTCGTGCAGACCGAGACGTTCGCGTCGGTGCTGTTCTGATGAGGCGCCTCGCTCCGGTCGGCGCCGCGGTGGCGCTGGTCCTCGCCACCGGTCTCCTCGCGTCGCCTGCCGATGCGGCGGCGCGCACGGTCCGCGACCAGCGTGGTGACGCGCTCTCGGCCGTCGACATCACGTCGCTACGGGTCCGCAACGCCGAGCACCGGGTGCGTGTCACGATCCGCGTCCCGCGTCTGGAGCGCCGCCGCGTCGGGGGCGTCACGGTGTTCCTCGGGCGCAAGGTCGCGGGCCGCCCCGAGTACGCCGCGTCGAAGGTACGCCGCGCCGGGGGTTGGAAGACCACCTGGCAGCAGCTGGATGCGAGCCGCCTGCGCTGCTCCGGGATGCGCTTCAGGATCCGCCCCCGGAGCGTGGTGCTGTCGGTGCCGCAACGCTGTCTGGGCGACAACCGCGCCGCCGTGCGGGTGCAGGTCGCGGTCTTCACGCGTGCCTACCTCCACGGCAACGTGCCCGAGGAGGTCCTGATCGATCCGAAACCAGGCCCCCGGCTGCCGATCGACGGTGTCCCGAAGGCCCGTGGCGCACGGATGACGCCCTGGGCCGCTTACCGCTAGGCTTCGGCGACCCCGATTGGCGGGGTCACCTTTCGCAGGAGCACACCCCATGATCCGTACGATCCGTACCCTCGTCGTCGGCGCGGCCGCAGCGGGCCTCGTCCTCGCGACGACCGCTTCCCCCGCGGCAGCCAAGACCCGCACCTTCAGCGACCCGCGCGGTGACGCCGTCGCCGCGCTCGACGTCACCAAGATCAAGGTGACCAACAAGAAGCACGCCGTCGTCGTCCGGATGACCGTGCCCGGCTTCAAGAAGTCGAAGCTCGGCGGGGTCCTTGTCGGCCTCCGCACGAAGGCCAAGGGCCGCCCGGACTTCGCCTCGATGAAGATTCGGATCGAGGGCGCCGGGTGGATGCCGCTGATGTTTTCCGGTGAATCCGACGAGGACTTCGTCTCCTGCAAGGGTGACCGGATCAGCTTCGGCAAGCGTTCCGTGACGGTCCGCATCCCTCAGCGCTGCCTGGAGCGCAACAAGCGCGCCGTCCGCGTGTCGGTCGCTCTGATCGGCCGCGACGACGCCTTGGAGATGGAGGAGATGCCCGAGCCCGGTCCCGATGCCGTCGTGGACGCGTACCCCAGCCTGACGAGCACCAAGATGTCGCCGTGGGTCCGCTACCGCTGATCCGCACCTGTCGGCTGCTGGTGACGGGTACGGCGGCTGCTCTCGTCGTCTCGGCGGCCCCCCCCCCCGCCGCCGCCCCCACCCCCGGCCGCACCCCAACGCCCCCC
>NZ_JARBCJ010000123.1:252-10397 GCF_028803055.1 Mumia sp. | reverse complement strand
ATGCGCGCGGCCACGTCGGCGGGCCACGGCGCGGTACGGCGGTGCGCGAGGTCGACATGTCCCTCGACGAACTCGAAGGTGTTGGCCAGCGCGCCCGTGCCGGCGTTGAAGAGCGCCTGGACTCCATGCACGGTCTTGGCTGCGCGTGCGAGGAACAGGACGTACACCGCGACGTCCTGACCCACGAGCACCTCGTCCAGGTATCGGACGCGGTGGTCGATGCTGAACACGCTCATGCCGCGCGCGGCCCGATAGCCGTCGTCGACACCGAGCGCCGCGAACGTGCGATCGGCAGCCCGTACGTGCAGGTCGAAGTAGTGGCGGATGTTGACGTGACCGTTCTCGTCCTCGAACTCCGGCGGGACGGTGAGGGCGAGGGCGGGCTCGATACCGGCCATGTCCTCGACGCGCACTGAGGGGCTCATGCGCGGCGAGGGAACTGGGTGAAGTCGGGCGTGCGCTTCTCCTTGTACGCCTCGCGGCCCTCCTTGGCCTCGTCGTTGCCGTAGAAGAGCAGGTTGGTGTCGTGGGCGAGCTGCTGGATGCCGGCGTAGCCGTCCTCGGCCGCGTGGAAGCTGGCCTTCATCAGCCGCAGCGCGTACGGCGAGAGTGCGAGCATCTCGCGGCACCAGCGGACGGTCTCGGCCTCGAGGTCGGCGAGCGGCACGACCGTGTTGATCATGCCCATCTCGAGGGCCTGCTGGGCGTCGTACTGGCGGCACAGGAACCAGATCTCCTTGGCCTTCTTCATGCCGACCAGCTGCGAGAGCGAGCTCGCGCCGAAGCCGCCGTCGAACGAGCCGACCTTCGGGCCGACCTGGCCGAAGCGGGCGTTGTCGGCGGCGATGGTGAGGTCGGCGACGACGTGGAGCACGTGTCCGCCACCGATGGCCCACCCGGCCACCATCGCGACGATCGGCTTGGGGCACCGGCGCATCTGCACGTGCAGGTCGGTGACGTGGAAGCGGCCGGTCGCGCCGGCGTCGGACTTGTAGCCGGAGTCGCCGCGGACGCGCTGGTCACCTCCGGAGCAGAACGCCTTGTCGCCCGCGCCGGTGAGGATGATGACGCCGACCGACTCGTCCTCCCGGGCCACCGTCAGGGCGTCCGAGATCTCGATGATCGTCTGCGGCCGGAAGGCGTTGTGGACCTCGGGCCGGTTGATCGTGATCTTGGCGATGCCGTCGTCGGTGGTCTCGTACCGGATGTCGGTGTAGTCGCCGGCTGTGTTCCAGACGGTGGGGGTCGAGTCAGTCATGGCTCCATTCTCACCGACGCCCGACCGGCCTGGTCTCCGCCCGCGACAACGAGCCGGGGACGCGATCCTTGACATTAGTTCACGACTCATACTAAACAGGGTGACGTGGCTCACAGCACCGTCGTCGGCGTCGACTCCTCGACCCAGTCCACCAAGGCCGTCCTCGTCGACGCCCACGACGGCGCGGTCCTCGCGGAACGTTCCGTGCCGCACCCGGCCGGGACCGCCGTCGACCCGCGCCGCTGGCTTGAGGCGTGCGACGACGCGGTCGGGGATTGGCTCGGAACGGCTGCCGCGGTGGCGGTCGCCGGCCAGCAGCACGGCATGGTCGCGCTCGACGCCGAGGGTGCACCCGTCCATGACGCCCTCCTGTGGAACGACACCCGGTCCGCCGACGCTGCGACGGAGCTCGTGGCGGAGATGGGCGGCGCGCAGGCGTGCGCGGACGCCGTCGGCAGCGTGCTCGTCGCGTCGTTCACCGCCACCAAGCTGCGCTGGCTCCGTGACGAGCGGCCGGACGACGCTGCGCGGGTCGAGTCGGTGCTGCTGCCGCACGACTACGTCTCCTGGCACCTCACCAGGCGGCGTACGGAACCTTTCACCGACCGCGGAGACGCCTCGGGCACGGGCTACTTCGACGCGCGGACGAGCAGGTGGCGTCATGACCTCGCGGCGGCGGCGCTCGGGCACGACGTGGCCCTGCCGACAGTCGTCCCCGACGGAACGGCGGCGTACGAGGACGGGACCGTGGTGGCCGGGGGGACGGGCGACAACATGGGTGCCGCGCTCGGTCTCGGTCTCCTGCCCGGAGACGTCGTCGTCTCGATCGGCACGTCCGGCGTGGCGTCGGCGGTCACCGAGACTCCGGTCGCTGACGGCACCGGTGCGGTGACCGGGTTCGCGGACGCGACGGGCCGCTACCTCCCGATGGCGACCACGATGAACGCGGCCGGGATCCTCGACCTTCAGACGCAGCTCCTTGCCGTCGACCACGCCGAGCTCGCCCGGCTCGCGCTCGCTGCGCCGTCCGGCGCGCACGGCGTCACGCTGTCGCCGTACTACGGCGGAGAACGCACGCCCGACCGCCCGCGCGCGACAGGGCTCTGGGCCGGGCTGCGCCCGGACACGACCCGCGAGGACCTGGCACGCGCGGCGGTCGAGGCGCTGCTGTGCTCGCTCGCCGACGCCGTCGACCTCCTCTGCGCCCGCGTGGGTGGCGGTGACGGTCGGCTCCTGCTCGTCGGAGGCGCGGCGCGCAACCCCGCGGTCCAGGCGCTCGCCCCCGCGATCCTCGGCAGGCCGGTGCACGTCCTCGCTCCCGCGGAGTACGTCGCCCTCGGAGCCGCACGACAGGCGGCCTGGGCCCTCAGCGGTGCCGCGCAGCCGCCGGACTGGAAGCCCGGGACGACCGCCGTGCTCGAAGCAGACCCGACCCCCCATGTCCGCGAGACGTATGCCCTCCTGCGCGACCGAACGGCCGCGTGGACCTGACCGATCCCGACCGACCCGAGAGGCCATCATGACGATCCCGACACCCACCCCAGCGGACAAGTTCTCCTTCGGCCTGTGGACCGTCGCCTATCCGGGCCGCGACCCGTTCGGCGATCCCACCCGAGCCGAGATGGACCCGGTGCACGCCCTCGAGAAGCTGGCCGGACTCGGTGCGTACGGCGTGAACTTCCACGACGACGACCTGATCCCGTTCGGGTCCGACGACGACACCCGGTCACGCATCGTCGAGCGCTGGAAGAAGGGCCTGGCCGACACAGGGCTGGCCGTCACCACCGCCACCACCAACCTCTTCTCCCACCCGGTCTTCAAGGACGGCGCCTTCACCTCCAACGACCGCGACGTCCGTCGCTTCGCGATCCGCAAGGTGATGCGCAACATCGATCTCGCGGCCGAGCTCGGAGCCGAGGTCTACGTCTGCTGGGGCGGCCGCGAGGGTGCCGAGTCGGGCGCCTCCAAGGACGTCGCCGCAGCGCTCGATCGTTATCGCGAGGCGTTCAACCTGCTCGGCGAGTTCGTGCACGACCGCGGGTACGACCTGCGCTTCGCGATCGAGCCCAAGCCGAACGAGCCGCGCGGCGACATCCTCCTCCCGACCATCGGGCACGCGCTCGCGTTCATCGAGACGCTCGACCGGTCCGAGAACGTCGGTGTGAACCCGGAGGTGGGCCACGAGGAGATGGCGGGCATGAACGCCGCCCACGGCTACGCCCAGGCGATGTGGCACGGCAAGCTCTTTCACATCGACCTCAACGGTCAGCACGGGCCGCGCTACGACCAGGACCTGCGTTTCGGCGCGGGGAACGCCCGCGGGGCGTTCTGGGTCGTCGACGCGCTGGAGACCGGCGGGTACGACGGGCCGGTGCACTTCGACTTCAAGACGCCACGGACCGAGGACGAGGACGGAGTCTGGGTCGCCGCGGCCGCATGCATGACGAACTACCTCGTGCTGCGTGACAAGGTCCGCGCCTTCCGCGCCGACCCCGACGTGCAGGAGGCCCTGGCAGCCGCGCGGCTGCCCGAGCTGGCGGTCCCGACCTTGGAGGAGGGCGAGGGCTGGCGCGAGCTCGAGCAGGCCGAGCTGGCCGACCCGGACGCGCTCGCCGTGCGTGGAGCAGCGTTCGAGCACCTCGACCAGCTCGCCCTCGAGCACCTCTACGGGATCCGCGGGTGACCCTCGTCGCGACCGAGGATCTGCGGAGGCAGAACACCGCGGCCGTGCTCCGCTCGCTGCGGCACGACGGTGCCGCGACGCGGACCGAGCTGGCGCGCAGGACCGGGCTGGCCAAGGCGACGGTCGGGGCGATCGTGGGCGGGCTCGTCGACGGCGGCTACGTCAGCGAGTCCGAGGCCGTCTCGGTCTCCCGAGGGAGACCCGGTCGACCGGTCGCGCTGACCGGTTCCACGATCGTCGGGCTCGGCCTCGAGGCGAACGTCGACTACGTGTCCGCCGTCGCCATCGACCTCGGCGGCGCCGTCCGTCTCGAGCGCACCGTCCCCGTCGGCACGAGCGACCCCTACGACGTCGTTGTCGCGCTCGCCCGCGAGGCAGCGTCGGAGCTCGGCGGCTCTGGGGCTCGGGTCGTCGGCGCGACGGTCGCCGTGCCCGGTCTGGTCGACCGGCGCGCCGGCGTCGTCGCGATGGCGCCGAACCTCGGGTGGCGCGGCCGCTCGGTCGCGGCCGACATGGCGGCGGTGACCGGGCTTCCCGTGGTGGTCGAGAACGACGCGAACTGTGCGGCCCTCGCCGAGGCGCGACGCGGGGCGACGGTCGGGCTGGGGCAGTCGGTGTACGTCACCGGCACCGTCGGCATCGGCGCGGGCGTGATCAGGGACGGCGCGATCGTACGGGGGACGTCGGGGTTCGCGGGCGAGGTCGGCCACATCCCGCTCGGCGACCCGACGGCACGCTGCGGCTGTGGGCGCCGCGGCTGCTGGGAGGCCTCGGTCGGGCTGCGCGCCGTGCTGTCGGCCACCGGCCTCGCCTTCGAGGGGACACCGCTCCAGGTGGCGGAGCTGATCTCGCGGCGTGCCGAGTCGGACGTGGGGACGGCCGCGGCGCTCGAAGGCGTGGGTGCGGTCCTCGGCAGGGGCGTGGCCGCCGTGGCGAACATCCTCGACCCCGATGCTGTGGTGCTCGGTGGCTACTTCGTCCCGCTCGCGCCGTACCTGCTCCCTGCTGCGGTGCGCGAGGTCGAGGAGCGCGTGACGGCAGCGCCGTACGCGTCTCTCGACCTTCTGCTGAGCGCGTTGGGGCTGCGTGCCGCCGCGACCGGCGCAGCGGAGGACGCGCTCACCGGTGTCTTCAGCGGCGCGACCGCGCTCTGACCCCAGCACCCGCGGGCGGGTGCCGGGTCAGGCGCTGGCTCGGCTGCGCTGCTCGACCAGCCCGTCGACCGACTGCGGTGACAGCACGTCCTCGAGCACCATCGCGGCTGCGCCCAGCACGGCCTCCCGCCCGTGCAGCGACGAGCTGACGATGCGCAGCTGGTGCGTGGCCAGCGGCAGGGAGCGCTGGTAGACGACCTCGCGGATCCCGGCGAGGAGATACTCCCCGGTCGCCGACAGGGAACCGCCCACCACGACCACGGCGGGATTGAGCAGGCTCACGCACGTGGCGAGGACGCTGCCGATCGCGCGCCCGGCCTCGCGGACGGCCCGCACCGCCTCCATCTCGCCGCGCTCGACGGCCGCGACCACGTCACGTGGGGTCTCGACCCCGATGTCGAGCTCGGCGAGCTGCTTGGCGATCGCAGGGCCGGCGGCGACTGCCTCGAGACATCCGAGGTTGCCGCAGCGGCAGCTGACGTCCTCACCCCTGCCGCTGACCTGGACGTGCCCCAGGTCGCCCGCGGTGCCCAGGGCGCCGCGGACGAGTCGACGGTTGGAGATGATGCCCGATCCGATGCCGGTGGCGACCTTGACGTAGAGGAGGTCGTCGGTCTCCGGCCAGTGAGCGGTGTGCTCGCCGAGCGCCATCACGTTGACGTCGTTGTCCACCCGGACACGGACGGGGAAGGCCGCGGCCAGGTAGCCGGGGATGTCGAAGCCGTGCCAGCCCGGCATGATCGGCGGGTTCGCGGGTCGGCCGGTCGAGTGCTCGACGGGGCCGGGGACGCCGACCCCGATGCCCGCGAGGGCGGACGACCTCATGCCGAGCGTCGAGAGCAGCTCGTTCGCGAGCTCGACGACCCTGTCGAGCACGACCGTGGGGCCTTCGGTGATGTCGCTGGTGACGGTGGCCTCACCCAGCACCGTGCCCGCGAGGTCCGACAGCGCGACCGTCGCGTGGCTGGCGCCGAGATCGACCGCCAGCACGGCGTACGAGTCGGTGTTCATGGCGAAGCGCGCCGGCGGACGCCCTCCGGTGGAGGCTGCCTCCCCGACGGGCATCAGGAGCCCAGCCGCGAGGAGGAGGTCGAGCCGCGCCGAGACGGTGGAGCGCGCCAACGAGGTGGCCTCCGCGATCTCGGCCTTCGTCCGTGCCTGCCCGTCGCGCATGAGCTGGAAGACCGCGCTGGCGGCAGACGCCGAGCCCGTCTGAGGCGCGAACGAATCCATGGGCCGTAGTCTCCCACGTCGACTTATGTAGTCAAGCCCGACAGAAGCCCGTCGGCAAAACCCTGACTTTTGGTTGACGGCCGTCATTAGGTGTGACTAGCATCACGCGCATGTCGCAGCCCCTGCTCCAGCTGACCGGGATCGTCAAGGAGTTCCCTGGCGTTCGCGCGTTGGACGGCGTCGACCTGGTGGTGCGTGCGGGAGAGGTCCACTGCCTCCTCGGGCAGAACGGCGCGGGCAAGTCCACGCTGATCAAGGTCCTGGCGGGTGCTTACACGCCCGACGAGGGCGAGATCGTGATGGACGGGGACGCCGTCACCTTCGGGGACCCGCAAGCCGCGCTCGCGGCCGGCATCGCGACGATCTATCAGGAGCTCGACCTCGTCGACGGCCTGAGCGTGGCCGACAACATCTTCCTCGGCCACGAGAAGACGCGTCTCGGCTTCTCCCGCGTCGGTGACTCGCACCGGGCCGCACGCGACCTGCTGACCTCGCTCGGTCACCCCGAGATCCGGCCGTCCCGCGAGACAGGCAGCCTGTCGGCAGCAGGCAAGCAGATCGTGTCGATGGCACGCGCGCTCTCACGTCAGGCGCGGGTGATCGTCATGGACGAGCCGTCCGCTGTCCTCGACCCCGACGAGGTCGACGGGCTGTTCCGGGTCATCGAGGAGCTCCGTGCGTCCGGCCAGGCCATCATCTACATCTCCCACCGCCTCGAGGAGATCCGCCGCATCGGCGACCGGCTCACCGTGCTGAAGGACGGACGTACGGTCGCCTCCGACCTGCCGGCAGGCGAGACCCCGACCGCCGAGCTGATCACCCTGATGACCGGCCGCGACGTCTCGGCCGAGTTCCCCCGCCGTACGACGCCGTTGCCCGACGCCGACCCGCTGCTCGTCGTCGAAGGGCTCGGTCGCGAGGGTGAGTTCGAGGACGTCTCGTTCGAGGTCCGGCCCGGCGAGATCCTCGGCTTCGCCGGGCTCGTCGGTGCGGGGCGCAGCGAGATCGTCGAGACCGTGTACGGCGCACGGCGAGCTCAGCGTGGCTCGGTCACCGTCGACGGACGCCGCCTGCGTCCCGGGTCGGTCGATGTCGCGGTCGGTGCGGGCCTCGGGCTCTGTCCCGAGGAGCGCAAGTCGCAGGGGCTGGTGCTCGACGAGGCGGTCTACCGCAACATCTCCCTCGGCACCCTCCCGCGCTTCTCCCGGCTGGGGGTCACGCGTGAGTCCGCAGAGCGTACGGCGGCGCACGCTGCCGCGCGTTCGGTCGACCTGCGCCCCGACGACCCGGACCGCGTCACCAGGACGCTCTCGGGCGGCAACCAGCAGAAGGTCGTCCTCGCCCGGTGGCTGCTGCGATCGTGCCGCGTCCTCCTGCTGGACGAGCCGACCAGGGGTGTGGACGTCGGCGCACGCAGCGAGATCTACGGCTTGATCCGCCGGCTCGCCGACGACGGGGTCGCCGTGATCGTCGTCTCCAGCGACATCGACGAGGTCCTCGGGCTCTCGGACAGGGTCATGGTCGTGGCCGACGGCCGCATCGTGCACGCCGGTCCGGCGGACGATCTCGACGCCCACGCCGTGCTCGACCGCATCCTCTCCGGCAACGAACCGACCGGCAACGAACCGACCGGCAACGAATCGAAAGGTGACGCCGCGTGAGTACCTCATCGGTGACCGGGAGCACGCAGGAGACCGCGGCTGCTCCCGAGACGCGGACACGGTCCCTCGGGATCGCCCGCAACCTCGGCCTCGTGGTCGCCCTGGTCGCGCTCTGCGTCGTCGGCCTCGTCACGGCGGGCGACCGCTTCGCGAGCACCAACAACATCATCACCGTCCTCAGCCTCGCCTCTGCGATCGGCGTGGTCGCGATCGGGATGACCTTCGTCATCACCGGCGGAGGCATCGACCTCTCCGTGGGTGCGATCGTCGCCCTGGCCTCGGTGTGGGCGTCGACCACCGGCACCCAGGCGATGGCCGAGGACGTCGGCTGGATCGTCATCGTCACGACGGCGGTCGGCGTGGGCATCGCGTGCGGCGTCATCAACGGAGTGCTCATCGCCTACGGCAAGATCGTGCCGTTCATCGCCACCCTCGCGATGCTGGCGAGCGCTCGAGGGCTCGCCGAGATCATCGCCGACCGCAAGACCCAGATCGTCCGCGACGAGGCGTTCCGCGACGCGCTCGGAGCCCGGCCGCTGGGTGTGCCGGTGATCGTCTACGTCTTCGCGGTGATCGTGGTGCTCGGCTGGTTCCTCCTCAACCGCACGACGTTCGGGCGCCGCACGTTCGCCGTGGGCGGCAACGTCGAGGCCGCACGCCTGGCCGGTATCAAGGTCCAGAGGCACACCGTCTATCTCTACGCCCTGCTCGGCGCCACCTGTGGCGTGTCCGCCGTGATGCTCATGTCACGGACGCAGACCGGGTCCTCCACCCACGGACTCATGTGGGAGCTCGACGCCATCGCGGCGGTCGTCATCGGAGGGACGCTCCTCAGCGGCGGCCGCGGCACGGTGGTCGGCACGCTGCTCGGCGTCCTCATCTTCACCACGCTCACCAACGTCTTCACGCTCAACAACCTGTCGACGTCCGTCCAGGCCGTCGCCAAGGGCGTGATCATCGTCGTCGCTGTGCTGCTCCAGCAGCGGCTGGCGAACCGCAGCACCTAACCCCACCGAGGAGACGGCATGTCCACCACCACCCCGCGCCGACGGCTGCTGGCGATCGCCGGCGTGTTCGCCGCAACGTCGCTGACCTTGACCGCTTGCACCAACAGCTCCGGCGACGACGACACCGAGAGCGTCGCCAACGCCGGAGCCGGCGACAACGCCGAGACCGGCGACACCGTGCGCATCGGTTTCTCGGCCCCCGCGGCCGACCACGGTTGGATGGGGGCGATCACCTCCGCAGCCGTGAAGCAGGCGGAGGCGTTCGACGACGTCGAGCTGATCAACGCCGAGGGCACCAACGACGTCAACCTGCAGATCTCCCAGGTCGAGACCTTCATCAACGACAAGGTCGACGCGATCGTCCTCCTCCCGTTCGACGGTGCGGCGATGACCGACGTTGCCACGCGGGCGATGGAGGCGGGGATCCCGGTGGTCAACGTCGACCGCGAGTTCGACTCGCCGAACGCAGCGCGTTCGACCGTTCTCGGCGACAACTACGGCATGGGGGTCTCGGCTGGTCGCTACATCTGCGAGGAGGCCGGCGGCAAGAAGGACGCGGTGGTCGCAGAGATCGCCGGCATCGACTCCCTGCCGTTGACCCAGGACCGTTCGCGCGGGTTCGCTGACGCGTTGAAGGACTGCGGTCTGAAGGTCTCCAACCGGGTCGCGGCGGAGTTCACCGTCGAGTCCGGTGAGCGCGCCGCCGCGAACCTGCTCCAGGCCGCACCCAAGATCGACTTCCTGTGGAACCACGACGACGACCAGGGCGTCGGCGTGCTGGCGGCGATCGACAACGCCGGGCGGGACGAGTTCGTCATGGTCGGCGGGGCCGGCTCGGCGAACGTGATGCGGTCGATCGAGGCTGACGATACGGTCCTCAAGGCGACCGTCATCTATCCGTCGACCCAGGGTGCCGACGGCATCAAGCTGGCACGACTCATCGCGCAGGGCCGCTCGATGTCGGACCTCGCCGAGGTGGAGGTGCCGCGCGTCATCCAGCTGGCGGCCCCGATCGTGACGAAGGACAACGTCGACGACTACATGGACTCGGCGTTCGAGTCCTGACCGACGGTGGTGGGCCCGGTGCCCGCGCCCGGGCGCACCCCACCACCACGCACCACCCCACGGACGAACGAACCCCCAGACAGA
>NZ_JARBCJ010000123.1:0-242 GCF_028803055.1 Mumia sp. | reverse complement strand
CCCCGGTCGCGCAAGCCTGGGCCGGGGTGTGGTCGCCTGCCCGGCGGGGGGGGCCCGCGCCCCCCCCCCCGGGCCCCACCACAGCTCCTCGCACCACCCCTCGGACGAAGGAACCCCATGACAGAAACGCCCCGTGAGCTTCGCGTCGGCCAGGTCGGCTACGCCTTCATGGGCGCCGCGCACTCGCAGGCCTGGCGCACCGCTCCGGCCTTCTTCGACCTCCCGCTCACGCCGCGTCTGCG
>NZ_JARBCJ010000122.1:0-10414 GCF_028803055.1 Mumia sp. | reverse complement strand
CGACTCCTGCCAGGCCCGGCGCTCGAGGTCACCCAGCGCCGTGCGTTCGGCGGCTGTCGGCGGTGAGGGGTCGTCGGGGTCGGGACCGGCCAGCGGTGGCACCAGGTGGATGCCTGCCACATGATCGGGATCGAGGCGCCCGAGCGCGCTGCTGACGCTCGTCCCCCAGTCGCTGCCTGCGGCGCCGTAACGGCGATATCCCAGCCGCTCCATCAGCCGTGCCCACGCGCCGGCGATGCGGTCGACGCCCCAGCCGGTGGTCGTGGGTCTGCCGCTGAATCCGTACCCCGGCAGGGAGGGCACCACGACATCGAAGGCGTCCTCCTCCGCTCCCCCGTGCGCCGTCGGATCCGTGAGTGGATCGAGGAGGTCGAGGAACTCCAGCACCGAGCCCGGCCAGCCGTGTGTCAGCACCACCGGCAGCGCAGACGGGTGGGGCGAGCGGCGGTGAAGGTAGTGGACGTCGAGCCCGTCGATGCACGTACGGAACTGCGGGACAGCATTGAGGCGCGCCTCGGTCACCCGCCAGTCGTAGTCCTCTGCCCAGTAGCGGCACAGGTCTTGGAGGTAGCCCCGCGGAATACCCTGCGACCAGTCGGAGACCGGCTCCGCCTCCGGCCATCGAGTCCGGCGCAGACGGTCGCGCAGATCCCCGAGCGCGTCGTCGGGTACGTGGGCACGGAAGGGGGTGATCGCCGCCTCCGCCGCGCGGTCCATCAGCCGGCCGTGACCTGGACGTGCTGGCCGAGCCACCGGCGCGTCGTGTCGTCGGCCGGGACGAAGGTCTCGATCGCCAGCTCCGACAGGGTCACGTCGATCGGTGTGCCGAACGTCGAGATGATCGAGAGGAACGTCAGCACGTCGTCGCCGACACGAACGACCAGCGGCACGAACACCTGACCACCATCAGGCGCCCGCGCGTCCGACGTCACGGGGACCTCGTACCCCGCGAGCTCGTCGCGGAGCGCCAGCATCTCGACGTCCCCCTGCGCCTGCGCCATGCGACTCAACCCGGCGAGCACCGCCTCGCGCCACTGCGCGAGATTGACCAGGTGCGGCGCGAGACCGTCCGGGTGGAGTGTCAGGCGAAGCGCGTTGACCTGCCCCTCGAGCAGGGAGGGCGAGGCGAGCGCCGCCAGGGCGCGTACGCCGGCGTTGGCGTCGACGATGTTCCACAACCGGTCGACAGCGAGCGCGGGGTACGGCTCGTGCGCGACGAGGACCTCACGCACCGCAGAGCGCGCCGCTTCGAGGTCGCGGTGCTCGAGTGGGCGCTCGGGGAAGGCGGGCGCGAATCCGCCGGCGAGCAGCATCCTGTTCTGCACTCGCGTCGGCACGTCCAGTGCTGCCGCGAGGCGGAGGATCATGTCGCTGCTCGGCCGTGACCGTCCTGTCTCCACGAAGCTGATGTGGCGCGTCGAGATCCCGGTCTCCGACGACAGCGCGAGCTGGCTGTAGCGGCGCCGCGTCCGCCACGTCCGCAGCAGGTCCCCCAGGGCGCGCTCCCCGGGCTGCCTCGTCACGGTCTCCGTCGTCACGGCTCCCACTCTGGCGCATCCACCGTCCAGCGACCATGACCTGAGAGGTCATCGAAGCTGCGAGATCGTACGCGGTAAGACCGCGGGCGGCGAGGGCTGAGCACGGACCCAGTCCTTCACGGCCGGCGCCGTCACGGCGAGGAACGCGAGGGCACACATCGTCATGGCAGCGAGCACACGGTGCTCCTCCGCCGTGAGAGCAGAGCCTCCGTGCACGACGTAGTAGGTCCATCCCCACACGGCGAAGAGCGCCCAGAAGGCAGCGCCGAAGGCGAAGACCGTACGCGCCCACCTCACGCCGCAGGCAGCCAGTGCGAGGAGCGCGAGCGGCACCGCGGCCCTGCCCATGCTCGCCAGCTGGCCGGCCGCCAGCGTGCCGCCCGCGGCGATCACGAACATCCGCCGCGTCTCCACCGGCATGGCGCGAGGGCTCTTCACAGGTGGGAGAGTATCGGCGCGGTCAGGGCGTGTCACGCATTCCGTGGGGCGTACATGATGAGCCCGACGCCGACGAGGCACACCAGCGCCCCGGCGACGTCCCAGCGATCGGGTCGGAACCCGTCGGCGACCATCCCCCACGCCAGCGAGCCGGCGACGAACACTCCCCCGTAGGCGGCGAGGATGCGGCCGAAGTTGGCGTCGGGCTGGAGCGTCGCGACGAACCCGTACGCTCCGAGCGCCACCACGCCTGCACCGATCCACGCCCATCCCCGGTGCTCGCGCACACCCTGCCAGACCAGCCAGGCACCGCCGATCTCCAAGAGTGCTGCCACGCCGAACAGGACGATCGAGCGCATCACCGACATCGAGAGCTCCTTCGGGAAGGCAGAGAGCTCGATGATCCCAGCTCGGGAACGGTCGACACACCGGTGGGCCTCCCCCCTTGGGACAGCGCCGCGACCTCGTGCCAGCATCGGCATGTGCGAAATGAGAGGCCCCCCACCGTCAGCCCGCGACGTACGGCGGTGCCACCGCTGTGCTCCACCGCGCTCGCGCTCGTCGGACCCGGCAAAGGCCGTACGGCCGTCGTCGTCGGATGTGCCGCCGGCGCCGAGGCGACCGCCCTCCTCGAGCTCGGCTGGACCGTCATCGGCATCGACGAAGACCCAGCCACGTGCGACGCCGTACGTGCGCGAGCCGGCACCGAGGCGCTCGACCGCCTCACCCTGGTCGCCGAGAGCCCGCCGCAGCTGAGCGGTCTCCCCGACGCCGACCTGGTGCACGTGCGTTCCGCACTGCTCAGATCGGGCTCCGAGCAGCTCTGGGCGCACATCCAGGCTGCGCTGCGGCCGGACGGCCTCGTCGCTGTGAGGCTCGGCGAGAGCAACGTGTCGAGGTTGCGAGGGTGGGAGACGCTGAGCGAGCGGTGGGTGGCTCCTCACGTCCTCGAGGTCGTCGCACGTCGACGGTGATCGGCGCGCGCGGGGTTAGATAGGGCCATGGACATCACGCGCTTCGGCCACTCCGCCCTCCTCGTCGAGTCTGGACCGCACCGGGTCCTCATCGACCCCGGCACGTTCAGCCGCGACGAGGCCTTCTCCCTCACCGGGCTGGACGCGATCGTCGTCACCCATCAGCACCCCGACCACGTCGATCCGGCCCGCATCGAGCGCCTGCTCGCCGCCAACCCCGACGCCAGGCTGCTCGCGGAGCCGCAGACGGTCGCCGCGTTGGGCGGTCTGGGCGTCTGGCAGCCGCTCGCGGCCAACGTGACCGTCGAGCTGGGACCGTCGCTGACCCTCACGGGCATCGGCTTCGAGCACGCGGTGATTCACCCCGACATGCCCCGGATCGGCAACGTCGGCGTGCTCGTGGAAGCCGAGGACACGCGCCTGTTCCACCCCGGCGACTCCTACGAGTCGGTCCCTCGGGCGGTCGACGTCCTGGCTGTCCCGCTCAGCGCCCCGTGGGCGAAGGTGAGCGAGACGGTCGACTTCGTACGGGCGGTGGCGCCGCGGGTCGTCTTCCCGATCCACGACGGCACCATCTCCGACCTCGGCTATCCCATCTACTGGGGCCGGGTGGCCGAGATGGGCGGCGCAGAGGAGGCCCTGCTGCTCGGGTCGGACGGCACGGCGACGGTGTGAGATGAGCACGGGCGTCGCCGCCTGAGCCGGGACGAGGCCGCCGGTCAGGACTCCAGCATCGCCTCGGCGACGACCGCGTCGATCTCGTCACGGAGCGCGAGCTTCAGCGCGTCCGGCGCGAACGAGACGTCGACCGCGGTGCGGGCGACGTCGGCGAGGTCGGCGAGACTGAGGCCGAAGACGTCGTGGGCGAGCTGGTACTCGTGCTCGAGGGTCGTGTCGAACATGCCCGGGTCGTCGCTGTTGAGCGTGACGACGACACCCGCCTCGCGCAACGCGACGAACGGGTGCTCCTGGAGCCTGGCGACCGCGCCCGTCCGTAGGTTCGAGGTCGGCGCCACCTCCAGAGGGATGCGGCGGTCTGCCAGCTCTGCGACGAGGGCCGGGTCGTCGACCGCCCTGATCCCGTGTCCGATCCGGACGGCTCCGAGCGCATCGAGCGCGTCGCGTACGGTCTCGGCTCCGGTCGTCTCGCCGGCGTGCGGGACGCTCCCGAGACCGATCGCCCGGGCTCGCGCGAAGACCTCGGCGAACTGGGGGCGAGCGACGCCGATCTCGGGGCCGCCCAGGCCGAACCCGACGGTTCCCGAAGGCGCGTACTTCTCGACCCAGTCGATGGTCCGCTCCCCCGACACCACACCGAGCTCGCCGGGGATGTCGAAGATCCACGCCAGCTCGACGCCGCTCTCTCGAGCCCGCTCCCGTCCGCCGACCAGCGCCTGGGCCAGGGCGTCGGGTTCGATCCCCATGAGGAGCTGGCTGTCCGGGGTGACGGTCAGCTCGGCGTACCGGATGTTCTGGGCCGCCATGTCCGCCCCGACTCCCGCGACGAGGTCCTCGACGTCCTCGGGGGTGGTGACGAGCTGGTTGGTCTGGACGTAGACCTCGATGAAGTGGGCGAAGTCGCGGAAGCGGTAGAACTCCCGGAGTGCCTCGATCTCGACCGGGACGCCGACCTGGGGGTGTCTGCGCGCGAGCCCGAGAACGGTCTCGGGAGATGCCGCTCCGAGCAGGTGAACGTGCAGCTCAGCCTTCGGCAGAGCATGCAGGAACGGGTTCACAGGACGGTCGCTGCCAGTCGGCGACACGGCGGTGGGGTTGCTCACCGCGCCATTGAACCACCCCGTACGGTGGGTCGAGGTGCCTTCGCCGTGGCGCGGGCAGCCGTGACCGTACGAGGTATCACACCTCGTGTCCTCGACGATTATCTCATATCTGAGATACGGTGGAGCCCATGACTGACGACTACCTCACTCGGATCGGGAACCTCATCCGAGATGCGCGCAAGCACCGCGGGATGACCCAGGCGGACCTCGCAAATCTCCTGAAGACGAGCCAGAGTGCGGTGAACCGCATCGAGCAGGGCCAGCAGAACCTCTCCCTCGAGATGCTCGCCCGCGTCGGCGCCGCCCTCGACTCGGAGTTCGTGGCCTTGGGCACGTCCGGTCCGAGCCACCTGCGCGTGGCGGGCGAGACGAAGCTCTCCGGCGCGATCGACGTCAAGTCCTCCAAGAACGCCGGCGTCGCGCTTCTGTGCGCCGCTCTGCTCAACGAGGGCCGGACGACGCTGCGCAAGGTCGCACGCATCGAGGAGGTCAACCGGCTCCTCGAGGTGCTGCAGTCGATCGGGTTCAAGACGACGTGGATCGGTGACGAGGGCGACCTCGAGCTGATCCCGCCGGCATCCCTCGACCTGACGTCGATCGACGCCGAGGCCGCACGCCGTACGCGCAGCATCATCATGTTCCTCGGCCCGCTGATGCACCGCGAGCAGTCGTTCGAGCTGCCGTACGCCGGCGGCTGCGATCTCGGCACCCGCACGGTGGAGCCGCACATGACGGCACTGCGTCCGTTCGGCCTCGAGGTGAAGGCGACCGAAGGCAGCTACCAGGCGACCGTCGACCCGTCGGTGTCGCCGACCCGTCCGATCGTGCTCACCGAGCGCGGCGACACCGTCACGGAGAACGCCCTGCTCGCGGCGGCCCGCCACGACGGCACGACGCTGATCCGCAACGCGAGCCCCAACTACATGGTCCAGGACCTGTGCTTCTTCCTCGAACGGCTCGGGGTCGTCATCGAGGGCATCGGCACGACGACCCTCCGGGTCACCGGGCGTCCGCGGATCGACGTGGACGTGGAGTACGCGCCGAGCGAGGACCCGATCGAGGCCATGAGCCTGATCACGGCCGCGATCGTGACCGAGTCGAAGATCACCGTCCGCCGCGTGCCGATCGAGTTCATGGAGATCGAGCTCGCGCTGCTCGAGGAGATGGGCTTCGCCTACGACCGCAGCGAGGAGTACCTCGCGGAGAACGGCCACACCCGGCTGGTCGACATCACCACGTACCCGTCGGTGCTGCACGCCCCCATCGACAAGATCCACCCCATGCCGTTCCCCGGCCTCAACATCGACAACCTGCCGTTCTTCGCAGTCATCGCCGCGACCGCCTCGGGCACGACGCTCCTGCACGACTGGGTCTACGAGAACCGCGCGATCTATCTGACGGAGCTCAACAAGCTCGGCGCCAACGTCAAGCTGCTCGACCCGCACCGCGTGCTCATCGAGGGCCCGACCCGGTGGCGCGCCACCGAGCTCGTGTGCCCGCCGGCGCTGCGGCCGGCGGTCGTCATCCTGATCGCGATGCTCGCGGCCAAGGGCACGTCGGTGCTGCGCAGCGTCTACGTGATCAACCGTGGCTACGAGGACCTCGCGACGCGCCTGAACGCGCTAGGGGCCGAGATCGAGACGTTCCGCGACATCTGAGGAGTGAGGCGAGGGTGGTCGGCGAGGGACGAGCCGGCCACCGGGAGCCGAGCCCCGCAGGATGGCGCGACAGAAGGCACCGCGACATCTGAGGAGTGAGGCGGAGGTGGTCGGCGAGGGACGAGCCGGCCACCGGGAGCCATGATGTCGTCGAAGAACCGACAGACGAGCCAGAGGGCTGCATACTAGGGCGGTGACAGCCGCGGTGCCGCCCTTCCTCGCCTCGCCGAAGCCCTTGGCGTACGCCCATCGTGGTGGCGCACACTACGGTCCGAACCTCGGCATCGAGAACTCTCTGGCGGCGTTCGAGAACGCCGTACGACTGGGTTACACCTACCTCGAGACGGACGCGCGGGTGTCGTCGGACGGCGTGGTGTTCGCGTTCCACGACGCGTCGCTCGACCGCACCACCGACCACCGTGGGGAGCTCGCCCGGCTCCCCGCCTCGACGATCGAGCGCGCCCAGATCGGCGGACGGGAGCCCGTTCCGCTGCTCCGAGAAGTCCTCGACGCCTTTCCGGACGTGCACGTCAACATCGACGTCAAGGAGATGGCAGCGGTCGCGCCCACCCTGCGGGTGATCGACGACGCGAGGGCCGGCGAGCGCGTGTGCATCGCGTCGTTCTCGCACCGTCGTCTCTCCCGGGTCCGTGCGCTCGCGCCGTACCTCGCCACGTCCGCCTCTCCCCCGGAGATCGCCCGCATGTCGGTCCGTCCGTGGCGGGTGCTTCCGTGGCTGCGCCGGCTGGGGGCGTCGTGCGTGCAGGTGCCGACCCGGCAGGGGTGGCTGTCGATCGTCACGCCTCGGTTCGTCGAGACCGCCCACGATCTCGGTCTCGAGGTCCACGTGTGGACGATCGACGACCCCGACGACATGAACCACCTCCTCGACCTCGGGGTCGACGGGCTGATGAGTGACCGCATCGACGTCCTGAAGGACGTCCTGACTGCCCGCGGGCAGTGGACCGGAGGAGACGCACGATGACGACGGCACAGACGAGCGGCCCGACCCCGGCAGCGGCCCGACGCCGGGAGCAGCGTGCGTGGTACTGGTACGACTGGGCCAACTCCGCCTACATCACCAGCGTGGGGACGGTGCTCATCGGCCCCTATCTCACCTCGGTCGCCGAGCGGGACGCGTGCGGTCGGGTCGGCACCGTCGACGACCCGTGCACAAGCCGGGTCGACCTTCTCGGACTCGGTCTGTCGGCCGGCTCGCTGGTGTTCTACGTCGTCACCTTCGCGACGCTGCTCTCCGCGGTGGTCCTGCCGATCGTCGGAGCCGTCGCCGACCGCGTCGAGTCCAAGCGCACCCTGATGGCTCGCCTCGCGTGGGCCGGCGCCCTCGCGACCTGCTGCATGTTCCTTGTCGCCGGCAGCAACTGGCAGCTCGGCGCGGGTCTGCTGATGGTCGCGAACCTCTGCATGGCTGCCTCGTTGACGGTCTACGACGCGATCCTGATCGACGTCGCCGAGCCGGACGAGCGCGATCACGTGTCATCCCGGGGCTGGGCCGTCGGCTATCTGGGCGGAGGGGTGCTGCTCCTGCTCAACCTCGGCCTCGTCCTGGGAGCGGGCGACGTCGTCGGGACCGACACGGCGGTCCGCATCAGCCTGCTCTCGGCCGGTATCTGGTGGGGTGGGTTCACGATCGTCGCGTACCGAGGGCTTCGCGACCATCCGCCGGCCGACCTCGTCGCCGCCGACCCCGAGCATCGACCCGGACTGGTCCAACGCAGCTTCGGGCAGCTGTGGACGACCCTGAAGGACCTCAGGAGATATCCACAGACGCTGCTCTTCCTCGTCGCCTACCTCTTCTACAACGACGGCATCCAGACCGTCATCTACTCCTCTTCCATCTACGGGCAGAAGCAGCTCGGCTTCTCGCAGGAGGTTTTGATCGCCACGATCCTCCTCGTCCAGTTCGTCGCGATCGCGGGCGCTCTCTTCTTCGGGCGCGTGGCACGCAGCGTCGGAGCGACCCGGACGATCATGGGCGGACTCGTCGTGTGGATGGTCATCGTCTGCGTCGGATACGTCCTGCCTGCAGGCCAGGTCGTGCCCTTCCTCGCGATGGCGACGGGGATCGGCATCGTGCTGGGCGGCACGCAGGCGCTGTCGCGCTCCTTGTACTCCCAGATGATCCCCAAGGGACGCGAGGCCGAGTACTTCAGCCTCTACCAGGCCGCCGAGCGAGGGACGAGCTGGCTCGGTACGCTGGTTTTCGGCCTCGTCCACCAGCTGACGGGGTCGTACCGTCCGGCGATCTTCGCGCTGATCGTGTTCTTCCTGGTCGGATTCGTACTCCTGACGCGGCTCGACCCCCGACGTGCGATCCGCGAGGCCGGCAACACCGTCCCCGCCGTGGTCTGACGGCGTGGCCTAGGACACGATTCGCTCTCAGGGGAATCTCACGAGCCCCCGATACGTTGGACAGCGTGTACGGAAACGGACACGTCTCGTACCACCATGTTGTGATTCATTGTCGGGAGGGCATTAATGGCTGAACGCGCACTCCGGGGGGCGCGCCTCGGAACCCAGAGCTTCGAGGACGAGCGTGGCGTCGAGATGGCGCCGCGGCAGGACGTCGAGTACGTCCTCCCTGACGGTAAGACATTCACGATCACGATGGCCGACGACGCGGAGATCCCCGCCGAGTGGGAGGACCCGCGCACCGGAAAGATCGGTCGCCTCGTCGACGGCACCGAGCCCGAGCACAAGGACGTCAAGGCCCCGCGTACGCACTGGGACATGCTGCTCGAGCGGCGTTCGATCCCCGAGCTCGAGGAGATCCTGACCGAGCGCCTGGAGCTTCTGCGCGCCGGCGAGATCGGCCCGGCGCACCTGCACCGCCCGGCGAAGTCCAAGGCCAAGGCCAAGGCTCGCAAGCGTACGGCCTGACCGACAAGCTCCCGACCTGATCCCCCGGATCGCCTGGGTCGCACCGTCTCCCCCCATGGTGCGGCCCAGGCTTTTGTCTGTGCCCGGGCCTGCCGGCGTTTACGGGGTCGGCGGTGGGAAGGTCCGCTGCGGTGTGTTCGGCGCCGGAGCGGGTCGCGCTCGGCTGCCCGGCAGGTCGTCGTCCTCGATGACCTCGCCCTGGACCACCGTGCTCGACGCGTCCGCGGGACCGGTGCGGCCACCTCGGCTCGTTGGGCGGCCGAAGCGGTCCACGACCACCCAGGCGCCCTGGCTCTCGACCCATCGTCGTGTCCGGCTGCGCACGAGCCGACGGACCGGCGGCAGCATCAAGAGGAGCCCGGCGAGAGCGGTGAGGAATCCGGGTACGGCGAGGAGGATGCCGGAGAGCACGGTCAGCGCTCGCCCGTCCCCACCGGTCGGCACCGCACCCTCGCGGGCGGCCTGACGCATCGCCTGCCAGCCACGACGCCCGGCCTCGCGCAGGACGAGCACCCCCACGACGGTGAGGGCGAGGAGGACGAGCAGCGTGGGGCCGACGCCGATCAGCCGGCTCACTCCCACCGCGACGGCGATCTCCGCCACGGGCAGCAGCAAGAACGCGGCTGCGATACCTCGACGCATCGACTTCCCCTCTCGCCCCGGGACGCTCAGAACTCTCGGTGCCTTACGACGAGCGTACGCGGCGCAGCCAACGGGTGCGGTCGTGCAGTCCCCAGCCCGTCACGCGCCAGAGCGCCTCACGGACGATCCCGCCGTCCATCTTTGACTCCCCCGCCACGCGCTCGACGAACGTGATCGGGACCTCGCGGACGTCGTACCCGGCACGGACCGCGCGCCGGGCCAGGTCGACCTGGAAGCAGTAGCCCTGCGACGCGATCTCGTCACCCAGCAGGTCCTTGAGGACCGCGCCTCGGAACGCCCGGTATCCCCCCGTGGCGTCACGCAGCGGCAGACCGAGCGCCACTCGCGCATAGAGATTGCCGCCGCGTGAGAGCACCTCGCGCTGCTTGGGCCAGTTGACCACCGAACCCCCGTCGACCCAACGTGAGCCCAGGACGAGATCGGCACCGGCGTCGATCGCGTCGAGGAGACGATAGAGCTCC
>NZ_JARBCJ010000121.1:0-10551 GCF_028803055.1 Mumia sp. | reverse complement strand
GGACCAGATCGCGCAGTGTCCGGGCGAGCGGAAGGAACGGTTCGAGCGATGTTGCCCCCCAGGGCAGCTCGAGAACAACCCCCAACCGCGAGACGAAATCTCCTTCAGCGCTTCCGGGCTCGGCCACCGCTGCCCAGCATCGAAACGCGGCCAGACCGGGTGGGACAGATACGCCTGTCTCATGAGACTGCCACCTCAGCCGAGATCAATTGACCGGATCAATATGCAATAGCGGACGCAGGGAAGAGCGATCAGGGTCCCGACGGCCGCCCCCGGTGCCGCCGTGTCACGGTCGCCGTCGTCGAGGGCGCCCTCGCGGGTCGGCTGCACGAGACCCGCTGACGAATCCGCGTCAACCCCACAACAGATCGCTGGTCGGGGCCTGATCTTCGCAACGAATGCGGCCCACTGGCGGAACGCTTGTCGACATACCTTCGAGTCACCGATGACACGGAGGTACTCGATGACGATCACCACCCGCGCTCCGCTGCCCTCGCCGGCGGAGCACGCGGTCAGCTCGACGACGGCCGGCGAGGCCATCCCTCGCCGGTTTCTCATGTGCCGACCAGAGCACTTCGACGTGACCTATGCGATCAACCCGTGGATGGATCCCACCAAGCCGGTCGACACCGACCTGGCGGTGGCCCAGTGGGAGGTGCTGCGCGCCACCTACGAGAGCCTCGGCCACCGCGTCGAGCTGATCCAGCCGGTGGAGGGACTCCCGGACATGGTGTACGCGGCCAACGGCGGGGTGGTCTACGACGGGAAGGCCATGGCGGCCAGCTTCACGTTCGCCGAGCGTCAGCCGGAGGGTGCGGCCTATCACGCATGGTTCGACGAGGCCGGGCTCCGACCGACCATCCAGGCGGCCTCGCAGAACGAGGGTGAGGGCGACTTCCTCGTCGTCGGACGCCTGATCCTCGCCGGCACCGGCTTCCGTACGTCAGTGGCCGCCCACCACGAGGCCCGTGAGTTCTTCGGCGCACCGGTGATCTCGCTGGAGCTGGTCGACGCCCGGTTCTATCACCTCGACACGGCCCTCGCGGCGATCGACGACCAGACGATCGCCTACTACCCGCCCGCCTTCAGCGCCGCGAGCAACGCGATCCTGCGTCAGCTGTTCCCCGACGCCATCGTCGCGACCGCGGCCGACGCCGAGGTGCTCGGCCTCAACGCCGTCTCCGACGGCTACAACGTGGTCCTGACCGACAAGGCCGTGCACCTGCACGAGCGCCTGCGGGAGAGGGGCTTCAACCCGATCGGCGTCGACCTGAGCGAGCTGCTCAAGGGCGGCGGAAGCGTGAAGTGCTGCACCTTGGAGGTACGCGCATGACCACCGTCTCGTTCGTCGACGTCCCCGGCATGCGCCGCTGGATCGCCGAGCAGGGCGCCGAGCAGATCATCGGCGACATGGTGACGGCACTGGAGGGCGACTTCCGCCGCTGGCCGCAGTTCGACAAGTCGCCCCGCCACGCCGTTCACACCCGCGAGGGCGTGATGGAGCTGATGCCGACCAGCGACGGCGACGAGTACGGCTTCAAGTACGTCAACGGGCACCCGAAGAACCCCCTGCGGGGCTTCCAGACCGTCACCGCCTTCGGTGTGCTCGCACAGGTCGACAACGGATACCCGACGTTCATCGCCGAGATGACGCTGCTCACGGCCCTCCGGACGGCGGCCACGTCGGCGATGGCGGCGCGCTGGCTCGCCCGTCGCGACGCCTCCACGATGGCGATGATCGGGACGGGGTCGCAGGCGGAGTTCCAGGCGCTCGGGTTCCGGGCGGCCCTGGGCATCGACCGGCTCAGGATCTGGGACACCGACTCGGCCGCGATGCAGAAGCTCGTCCGCAACCTCGAGCCGCTCGGCTTCGAGGTGACCGTCGCGAGCAGCGCCGCCGACGCCGTCCTCGGCGCCGACGTGATCACCACGTGCACCGCTGACAAGACCAACGCGACCGTGCTCCGCGACGCCGATGTGGCCCCCGGGGTCCACATCAACGCGATCGGCGGTGACTGCCCGGGCAAGACCGAGCTCGACCAGGCCATCCTCGAACGCGCGTCGGTGTTCGTGGAGTATCCGGAGCAGACCCGTGTCGAGGGTGAGATCCAGGCCTTCGGTCCTGAGTTCCCGGTCACCGAGCTGTGGACGGTCGTCGCCGGAGAGGCCCTGGGTCGTACGTCGGCCGACGAGATCACCGTCTTCGACTCCGTCGGCTTTGCGATCGAGGACTTCACCGCGCTGCGCTTCGTCCGCGATGCCGTCCGCGGCACCTCGTACGAGGCGGCGCTCGACCTCGTCGCCGAGCCGAGCGATCCCAAGGACCTCTTCGCGATGGTGACGCCGGCGCAGGTGCGCGAGCCGGTCGCCGCCGTGCACTGAGGCGACGGTGGCGTCAGCGCGGCGACTCGGCGGCGTACGCGAGGGCACGCCGGCACGAGGCGATGCCAGGACTCGACGCCGCCGAGAGCCGCGCGGACGTGAAGATCGAGCGTTGCGGGTCGTCCGGGAGGGGGCACAGCCGCGCCGGTGCGGGCAGCCCCTTCCAGAGGATGTCGGGGAGCAGGGCGACCGCGTGACCGGACTGCACCAGCCGCAGGTGCGCCTGGAGATCGGCGGTCTCGAACCGTACGTCGGGCTCGAAGCCCGCACGTCGGCACGCCTGCTCGGCCCAGTGCCGCGACGCCGCTCCGACGGGCTCCATCACCCACGGCACGTGCGCCGCGTCCTCGATGCGCTCGATCCGGCGGTGCTCGGCAGCATCGGGCGAGATGGCGAGCCAGAGCGTGTCGGTCGTGAGCGGCAGCCGGTCGAGGCCCGGATGGCGCGGTGCAGCGTGGTGCGGGTACTCCTCGGCGACGACCAGGTCGAAGTCACGTGCCCAGGTCTCCGCGAGAGCGGTCTCGGGCTCCCGCTGGACGACCGTGACGCGGAGATCGGGGTGCTCGGCGTCCAGCCACGTGAGGGCCGCGGGAAGCAGGGCGAGCGCCGCGGACTGGAAGACGGCCACCCGCACCGAGCCGGACGGGCGCTCGAGGGAGGCCGCGACATCGGACTCCGCCCGCTCCAGCCGCGCGAGCATCGCCTCGGTGTGCTCGACGAGGATCTCGGCCTGCGGCGTCAGGCGCACGCCGCGACCGGACTTGAAGAGCAGCGGGACGCCGACCTCGCGCTCGAGCTGGGTCAGCTGCTGGGAGACCGACGACGGGCTCTGGTGCAGCGCCTCGGCGACGCGGGCGAGGGTCCCGCGCAGGGCCAGCTCCCGGAGGAGACGGAGCCGCCGAACCTCGAGCACGACGCCCGCCTTTCATCAGAGATCTTGACGGATCATCATCAAGAATCGTCACTTTACCTAACGACACCCCGAGCGCACACTGAACACGACACGCTCGACGACCCTGGGACGGCGAAACCTCATGACCTCGACCACTGAGACTGACGCTCTCGCCACCGACCTCTCCGACGAGGTCGAGTCGCTCGTACGGCAGTGGCTGGACACCGCGAGGGACATCCCGGCCGACCGGTCCGCCGAGCAGCTCGCGGCCGTGCTGAAGGACCCCAAGGGCCTGCCGTTCGCCGTCGGCTTCGTCGACGGCGTGATCCGGCCCGAAGACCCTCGCGTGGCCGCGCAGGCCTTCGCCGACCTCGCGGGCGACCTGCCGCGCTTCCTTCCCCTGCACCTGCGCACAGCGGTCAAGGCGGGTGCCGTCGCGGCGCGGGTCGCCCCCGGGCTGGTGATCCCGGTCGTCCGCCGCGTCCTGCGCGCGATGGTCGGCCATCTCGTCGTCGACGCCTCCGACCGCCGGCTCGGCCCGGCCATCTCCCGGATCCGCAGCCGTGGAGTGCGGCTCAACGTGAACCTCCTCGGCGAGGCGGTCCTCGGCGAGCGCGAGGCAGCCCGTCGACTGGACGGGACGCACCGTCTCCTGGCCCGCGACGACGTCGACTACGTGTCGATCAAGGTCTCCTCGACGGTGGCACCGCACTCCCCGTTCGCGTTCGACGAGACGGTCGACCACGTCGTCGAACAGCTCCGTCCCCTCTACCGGCGTGCCGCCGCGGCGTCCCCGCAGAAGTTCATCAACCTCGACATGGAGGAGTACCGTGACCTCGACCTGACGGTCGCCGTCTTCACCCGCCTCCTCGACGAGCCCGAGCTGCTGGACCTCGAGGGCGGGATCGTGCTCCAGGCCTACCTGCCCGACACGCTCGCGACGATGGCGCACCTCCAGGACTGGGCCGCGGCTCGGCGAGCGCGCGGCGGCGCGGGGATCAAGGTCAGGCTCGTCAAGGGAGCGAACCTCCCGATGGAGACCGTCGAGGCGTCCGTACGCGACTGGCCGCTCGCGACCTGGGGCTCCAAGCAGGAGACCGACACGCACTACAAGCGGATCCTCGACTACGCCCTCCACCCCGACCGCATCGCGAACGTCCGGCTAGGTGTGGCCGGGCACAACCTGTTCGACATCGCGTTCGCGTGGCTGCTCGCCGGTCGTCGCGGCGTCCGTGACGGCGTCGACTTCGAGATGCTGCTCGGCATGGCCCAGGGCCAGGCCGAGGCCGTCCGCCGTACCGTCGGTGACCTGCTCCTCTACACGCCGGTGGTACGCGCCTCGGAGTTCGACACGGCGATCGCGTACCTGGTGCGGCGCCTCGAGGAGGGCGCGAGCCAGGAGAACTTCATGTCCGCGGTGTTCGACCTGGACAGCGACGAACGGCTCTTCGCGCGCGAGCGGGCGCGGTTCCTCGCCTCGCTCCGGGCGCTCGACGCGACGGTCCCGGAGCCGAACCGCCGTCAGGACCGCCGTACCGACAGCGTCCCCGTACCGCCCGCCGGCTTCGAGAACACCCCTGACACCGACCCTGCGCTCCCTGGCAACCGCGAGTGGGCACGCGACATCCTCGACCGTGCCACCACGACCACCCGCGGCGAGGACCTCGTCCGCGACCACACGGTGACGTCGCCGGAGGCACTGGAGAGCATCGTCGCCGCGGCCGTCGGCGCGCAGCCGGCGTGGTCCTCGCTCGGCGGCGACGGACGTGCGGAGGTGCTGCGACGGGCCGCTGCCGAGCTCGAGCGCCGTCGCGCCGACCTCGTCGAGGTGATGGCGGCCGAGTGCGGCAAGACGATCGACCAGGCAGACCCGGAGGTGTCGGAGGCGATCGACTTCGCCCGGTTCTATGCCGAGTCGGCCGCGATGCTCGACCGTACCGATGGTGCCCGGCCGGTGCCTGTGCGCCTCACCGTCGTCACGCCCCCGTGGAACTTCCCCGTCGCCATCCCCGCGGGGTCGATGCTCGCGGCTCTCGCGTCGGGCTCGTCGGTGGTCGTGAAGCCGGCACCCCAGGCCCAGCGGTGCGGGTCACTGGTCGTCGAGGCGCTGTGGGCCGCCGGGGTCCCCCGTGACGTCCTCCACCTCGCCCACGTCGAGGAGTCCGACCTGGGGCGGCGCCTCGTCTCGGACCCGCGGGTGGACCGGCTCATCCTCACCGGTGCGTACGAGACGGCCGAGCTGTTCCGGACGTTCCGGCCCGACCTGCCGCTGCTCGCCGAGACGAGCGGCAAGAACGCGATCATCGTCACCCCGAGCGCCGACCTCGACCTCGCGGTCAAGGACCTGGTCGCCTCGGCGTTCGGGCACGCCGGACAGAAGTGCTCAGCGGCCTCGCTGGCCATCCTGGTCGGTCCGATCGCCACCTCACGCCGGTTCCGCGACCAGCTCGCCGACGCCGTCCGCTCCCTCAAGGTCGGCTACCCCACCGACGCCACCAGCCAGGTCGGCCCGGTGATCGAGCCGGTCCACGGCAAGCTTCGTGACGCGCTCACCTCGCTCGAGACCGGTGAGTCGTGGCTCGTCGAGCCCCATCAGCTCGACGCCGACCAGCCCGACGGCGGTGGCCGGCTCTGGTCGCCGGGAGTGAAGGTCGGCGTCGCGCCGGGCTCACAGACCCATCTGGTCGAGTTCTTCGGGCCGGTCCTCGGCATCATGACGGCTGCGACGCTCGAGGAGGCGATCGCTCTGCAGAACGCCCCCTCGTACGGCCTCACCGCGGGCATCCACTCGCTCGACCCGCACGAGATCGCCACCTGGGTCGACGGTGTGCAGGCCGGAAACCTCTACGTCAACCGCGGCATCACCGGCGCGATCGTACGGCGACAGCCGTTCGGCGGCTGGAAGCGCTCGGCGGTCGGTGCCGGGACGAAGGCCGGCGGCCCGAGCTACCTCCACGGGCTCGTCGACTGGGAGCCGGCCGAGGCCACGGCGACCGACCCCGTGCTCGACGTGCAGCGGCCGTTCCTCGAGTCGGCCGGCGCCGCGGGTGCCGCTGTGCACGACCTCCGCACGCTCGAGCGTGCGCTGCGCAGCGACGCAGCCGCGTGGCGTACCGAGCTCGGGAGCCCGACCGACGTCACCGGCATCCCGTTCGAGCGCAACGTCCTGCGCCACCTGCCCGTGCCCGTCACCGTGCGCTACGACGGGTCGCGGCCGTTGGTCGAGCTGATCCGTGTCGTCGCCGCGGGCGCCCTGACCGGGTCGACCATCTCGGTCAGCTCCGCTGTGCCGCTGCCGGACGCCGTACGCGCCGCGTTCGGACGTGCACGAGCCTCGGTCGTCGTGGAGCCGGAGGACGCGTGGTTCGCGCGTGCCGCCGAGCTCCCGTCCGGGCGGGTCCGGCTCGTCGGTGGCGACGCGGCAGCCCTGGCACGGGCGACGGGCGGTCGACCGGACCTCGCCGTCTACGGGCACGCGGTGACCGAGGCGGGGCGGGTCGAGCTGCTGCCGTTCCTGCACGAGCAGGCCGTGAGCATGACCGCCCACCGGTTCGGCACGCTCGACGGACTGACGGAGCAGGTGCTGCCGACGGTGTAGGGCGCCCGCGCCACAGTGCGCGGGTACCGTCGAGAGATGCGTCGACTCGTCGTCCTGCTCGCAGGAGGCGCCGGCCTGGTCGTCACCGGGTGCGGTGTCTCCCAGGAGACGCGCACGCCGTCGCCACCCCAGAGTGCCCCCTCTTCGACGACCGAGCGAGCAACGTCGCCTGCGACGCCGCCCGTAGCGCCGACCGAGCCCGTCGAGGCCAGACCTGCGACGCCGGCGAACCCTCCCCGCGACGCCGTCCTCTCGATACCCGCGATCGGCGTCGACGGTCTCCGTGTCGTCGCGTACCGGGGTCGGACCGACGACGCCGCCGGGACCCGCATCCAGAACCGCGGTCGCGCGGCGAGTCCGCACGGGCCTCGCGGCGGCGCCGGCCCCGGCGGTGTGGGCAACTACCAGGTCACCGCGCACCGGTTGTCGTCGACGCGCGCCTTCCTCGACCTTCCGGACCTGGATCGCGGTGACCGGGTGCACGTGACCGCCGGCGGGACCCGATGGACGTACGAGATCGTCCGCACCCGCTCGACGTCCTTCCGCTCCGCCCGCTCCCTCGCCGAGCAGCGGGCAGCCGTCCCCGGGCAACCCGGTCGTGAGCCGCGCCGTGCTTTCATCACGCTGTCGACCTGCGCGACGCCAGAGGACCACGCGCAGGGCAACTACTGGTCCGACGCCTTCGACAACCCCGAGCACCGCATCGACAAGATCGGCGTGCTCGTCCGCACCTCGGCCTCCTGAGCTCACCGGCGCGGCATCAAGCGGCGGGCTCCGTCCTCAGCGCAGCACGATCACCAGCACGCCGACCCCGAGCACCAGGTCGAGCGTCCCGCACCACTCCGCGAAGGGCCTGCTGACGACGGCATCCTCGTGCCAGTGGACGGCGTCCCAGGCGGCGTGCCCGATCAGCCCGACCCCGGCGACGGTGCCGGCGAGCACCGGGCTGGCGTACGCGCCGACGAGCCCAGCGACGAGGAACACCGCGGTGAGGTACGGATAGAGCACCTCGAACCGTGACGGACCCCACCGGCGTCCGACCGCTCCGACCAGCGCCAGGACGACGGCAGCGACCGCGAGCACAGGGACCGGGTCGACGCCGAAGGCCTCGAGCAGGACCACGACGACCATCTCGGCCGCGACGACCGCCCAGATGAGGCTCTGCCGGTCGAGGACGGCGGTCGCGAGGTAGCCGAGCGCGGCCACGACGATGACGAGCGCGGCCTCCGAGCCGTCGCTCGTCTCTGACACGAGGAACGCGCCGATGCCGACACCGAGCACCGTCGGCCAGCGGCGGACGAGCCATCGTCCACCGGTGCGCCACGTGGCCTCGGTCGGCCGCGCCTCCGTCGAGCGGTTCATGGAGGCGACGCTAGGACGACGGGGACGTACGGCGGGCCGGTCCGCCGCTCCGTGTCCGAGATCCTGGGATACCTGACACTCGGCCTAGACTCGAGCATGGCCGAACGCACCGTGGTCGTGGTCGCCTACGAGCAGGCCGAGCTGCTCGACATCTCCTGCATCACCACCCCGCTGATGATGGCGAACATGATCGGCACGCCGCGCATCCCGTACGCGTGGCGCCTCGCCTCGCCCGGCGGGCTTCCCGTCGTCGCCACGTCGGGGCTGACCTTGGCCGCGGACGAGGCGCTCGAGCGGGTCGAGACACCGCTCGACACGGTCATCGTCTCGGGGGGCATGGGGCACGAGCGCGCCGCCGAGAGCGTTCTGGTCCGGGACCACGTCCGCCGTCTCTCCGAGGGGGCGCGGCGGACCGCCTCGGTGTGCACCGGGGCGACGGTGCTCGCCGCAGCCGGTCTCCTCGATGACCGGCGGGCCACGACCCACTGGCAGTTCGCCGCACGACTGGCGCGGCACCATCCGTCCGTCGTCGTCGATGCGGAGCCCATCTTCATCCGCGACGGATCCATCGCCACCGCTGCCGGAGTCACCAGCGCACTCGACCTGACGCTGGCGTTCATCGAGGAGGACCACGGCGCTGAGCTCGCTCGGCAGGTCGCGCGCTACCTGGTCACGTATCTGCAGCGTCCCGGCAGCCAGGCGCAGATGAGCATCCACACCTCTGCGCCGGCACCCGACAGTCCGGTCCTCCGCCGTGTCACCGCGTACGTGACAACCGATCCGGCCGCTCCAGCCGACAGCACGGCGCTCGCCGACGTGGCGGGCGTGAGCGTGCGACACCTCGCTCGGGTGTTCGCCTCGGAGCTGGGGACGACACCCGCACGCTATGTCCGTACGGTGCGGCTGGAGGCCGCATCGCACCTGCTCGAAGAGACGTCCGAGCCGCTCTCGGTCGTCGCCCGACGGTGCGGCTTCGGCTCGGCGGAGATGCTGCGGCAGTCGTTCGTACGCCACTACGGGACGACGCCGTCGGCCTACCGCCGTGCGCACGCACGGGCGCATGCCTGAGCGCACGGCGGCAAAGCGTACGTAATGCGGGCGACCCCGACGGACGCATGACCTATCGTCGTCCGGTGACCGCGACCCTCGACCCGACCCTGCGTCGCGCCCGCACCGCCGTGGCCGTGCTGTTCCTCACGAACGGGGCGATCTTCGCCAACATCCTCCCGCGCTACCCGGGGATCAAGGCCGACCTCGACCTGAGCAACGCCTCGTACGGCCTCGCGGTCGCGGCGCTGCCCGCCGGTGCCTTGGTGGCCGGCCTCGCGGCGGGCGTGCTGATCCAGAGGCTGCGGTCGTCCCGGGTGGCGGTCGTCGGGACGTTCCTCGCCGGGCTCGCGTCGTTCGCGATCGGCCTGTCACCGAGCGCGGGAGCGTTCGCCACCGGTCTGTTCCTCCTCGGCGCCGTTGACGCCGTCACCGACGTGGCCCAGAACGCGCACGGGCTCCGCGTGCAGCGCAGGTACGGGCGCTCGATCCTCAACTCCTTCCACGCGGTGTGGTCGGCCGGCGCGGTGCTCGGCGGGTTGATGGGCGCAGGAGCCGTGGCCCTCGGGTTGTCGCCGGCGGTGCACCTCGGCCTGTCGTCGGCGCTGTTCACGCTCGTCGCCATAGCGGCGTACCCGTTCCTCCTGCGCGGGCCGGAAGCAGATCCGGTGGAGCAAATCGACGCCGCGCCGGGCGCCCGCCCCCGTCGTGTCAGCCGCTCCGGTGGTCCCACGCCACGGACCGTCCTCGTCCTGGGCGCGCTCGTCGTCCTCGGGATCGCCGGGACGCTGGTGGAGGACGCCGGGAGCACGTGGGCCGCGGTCTACCTCAGCGACTCGCTCGGCGCCGCCGGCTCGATCGCCGCGTTCGGGTACGTCGCGCTGGTCGGCGCTCAGTTCGTCGGTCGTCTCGTGGGCGACCGGCTGGTCGACCGGTACGGCGAGCGCGCCGTCGTCCGCGTCGGCGGCCTCGTCACGGCCGCCGGGATGGGTGCCGCCCTCGCGTTCCCGTCCGTGCCCGCGACCATCGCCGGATTCGCCGCGGCAGGCTTCGGCGTCGCGACGGTGATCCCGGCGGCGATGCACGGTGCCGACGAGCTGCCGGGGTTCAAGCCCGGCACCGGTCTCACGCTGCTGACGTGGTTGATGCGGATCGGCTTCCTGGTGTCGCCGCCGCTCGTCGGTCTCATCGCCGACGCCACCAGCCTGCGTGTCGGTCTGCTCGTCGTCCCGCGCGCGGGCATCAACCAGCTGGCGCACACAGGGGGGCT